>JAUNUN010000019.1:0-2863 GCA_030538155.1 bacterium | reverse complement strand
AACCTGAATAAATCTGAATAAACCTGATAAAGCTGATGCCTGCCGCTTTGGCAAAGCCGCGCGCGAGGCTGCGCCGTGCCGCAGCATGGCAGATGTTGTGTCGTTAACTCAATTTCTTGCGCAAGAGGGTGTTGACTTCCATCCCTGCAGGCATGGGCTCGCTGTGCAGGCGCACCAGCCGGTTGGGATTGGCCCGTTCAAGCGCCTGGCCTGTCTCGTCAGTCAGCGCCGTCACCCGTACCTGTAGTGCCTCCAACCTGCCGGGCAGGAGGTATTCCACCTCATCACCCGGCACAAGGATGTGTCTGGTTTCAATGGTGAGCGGGCTGGTCTCGCGCACGATGCCCACCGGCACTACAGACTGCACTACCCGGGTGGCATGGTGGAGCATGTCGCCGGCATCAGGGCGACCCAGCAAAAAGTTTTCCGTATGCCCCCTGGTGCCGATGGCGTCGAGTTCGCGGAAAAACTCGTCCGGCAGGCTCAAGGTGTCCAGATCGGCGCCGGCTTCGGCCTGCTCCCGAATCCACCGCAGGGCCTCGCGGTAGAGGTGCACCACCGCGCCCACATAGCCGACCGATTTCATCCGGCCTTCAATCTTAAGGGAATCCACCCCGGCACGTACCAGTTTAGGCAGGTGCGCCAGCAGGCAGAGGTCGCGTGAATTGAAGATATAGGCCCCACGTTCGTCTTCCTCGATGGGGAAGTACTGTCCCGGCCGCTTTTCCTCCACCAGGGCGTAGGAGTAGCGGCAGGGCTGGGCGCAATCACCTTGATTGGCGTCGCGGCCGGTGAAATAGGTGCTGAGCAGACAGCGGCCCGAGTAGGAGATGCAGAGCGCACCATGAACAAAGACCTCAAGCCGGCAATTGACCTTGGCGCGGATAGTCTTGATTTCCTGAAGACCCAGTTCCCGGGCCAGATTGAGCCGGGCAAGGCCCTGTTCTTCCCAGAAGCGGGCATGCTGCCAGTTGGTGACATTGGCCTGAGTGGAGAGATGCAGGGGCATATCCGGCGCATGTTCCCCGGCAAGGCGAATAACACCGGGGTCGGCAACAATGCAGGCATCCACCCCGGCGCGGGCGAGGAAGCGCAAGGAGGCTGCCAGACCGGCGAGGTCATCATTGTGGGCGAAGATATTGACCGTGGCATAGACCTTGACCCCGTGCTCATGGGCGTAGGCAACCCCGACAGCCAGATCTTCCTCACTAAAATTGGCGGCCCTGGCCCTGAGGCTGTGCTCCTTGCCGCCCAGATAGACCGCATCCGCACCGTAGTGCACTGCTATCTGCAGCTTTTCCAGGCTGCCCGCCGGTGCGAGCAGTTCCGGCAGAACCAGGGGAGAAGGTTGCGTCATTGGAAAGCCGTATCCCGCGCCGTCAGGATTTCCTGGCCGCTGCGCACCACGGCAGCCAGAAAGGCGTCGATTTCCGGCCTGCCCACTTGGGTATTGGTGACCAGAAGACGCAGCGCGAGCTCACCCCTGACAAAGCCCGTTCCCACCAGGTAGCGGCCCTGCCGCTGCATGCGCTCACGAATGGCGGTGTTCAACTTGGCCGCATCCATACCTGCCGGAGCACGGAAGCGGAAGCAGATATTGAAGGACTCGCGCGGCACCGCCATCTCGAGCTGCTCGTGCTGCAAGATTTGCGCCTCGGCATAGGCGCAGAGTTCAAGGTACTGTTCCACCCGGCGGGCAAGGCCTTCCCGGCCGTAAAACTTCCAGTCGAGAAACCACTTGAGGCTGTCCACCCTGCGGCCGCACTGCAGGGAAAGGGTACCCAAGTCGCGCACGGAACCGTCTTCTCCCTCCCTGAAGATATAGCTCTCATCGCCTGCGCTCAGGGCCTGGCGCAGTTCGCTGCTGTTGCCCTGCATGAGCAGGACATTGCACATAAGGGCAGTGCCGGACATCTTGTGAAAATCCAGGGTAAAGGAATCCGCCTGTTCCAAAAGGGGCAGATACTGTGCCCTCAGCTTGGGGCTGAACACCACCGGCCCGCCCCAGGCCCCATCCACATGCAGCCAGAAGTTGTAGCTCTCGCGCAGAGCCAGGAGCGGCTCCAGGCGGTCATAACCGCCCCGCACCGTGGTGCCTGCCGTAGCGGTCACAAAAAAAGGTTTACCGCCCGCCTCGCTCACCCGTTCCAGCTCTGCGGCCAAGATCTGCGTATCCATGCGACCGTGTTCATCCGCAGGCACCTTGATGAGGTGCTCGCTGCCCAGACCCAGGATATTGGCGGCCCGGTCAAGCGAGTAGTGGGCCTCTTCATTGACAAAGGCAAACAGCTCCTTCCGACCGAAGAGCCCCTGTTGCTTAACGCAGTGGCTGTAGCGGTTGCGGGCTGCCAGCATGGCGATCATGTTGGCGTTGCTGGAGCCGGTGGTCATCTGACCCACACCGTGCTGAAAACCCACCAGATCCAGCATGGACTGGATGAGATACTTCTCCATCAGGGTGGAAACCGGCGCGGTCTCGTAGGTGCAGGCCGAGGTGTTGGTCAGGGCTGCGGTCATCTCTCCGATGATGGAGGGCAGGTTGGCCCCGGCCCACATGCGGTTGAGGTAGCCGGGATGAGCGGTCTTCACCGCATAGTGCAGATAGGTCTCCACCCAGTGGAACAGTTCCTGCCAGTCACCGGGAAGGGATTCCTGCTCCAGGTCAAGCCGCTTCTGCAGTTCGCCGGGATCCAGATAGACGACATAATCGCCCTTGGTCTGTTCCTGTTGATAGGCGGCAAAGAGTTGGGCCAGGCGCTGGAAGATCTGCTCGGGCTGCATCGTGGTCATTTCTTTTTCGAGTCCCTCTGCTTGCTCTGTCTTACCGGAGCATTGTCAGGCTGGTTATACATAGGCTAAAACC
>JAUNUN010000085.1 GCA_030538155.1 bacterium | reverse complement strand
CAAGGATGGCTTCGCGATGATTCCCTACTGTTTTTAGAGCCTTACGCACTGGTTTGAGCAGATCGATATCCGCAACCAGCTTCAAGGCAACATTCATGAAATTGGTCAGTCGCCATTGTGCGCCTCGCATCGAAGTCGCCTTGCGCACCCAGCGCAGCATCTCCTTGATACGCCATGCCTTTGAGGTTTGCGTATCCATACTCATCAGTTCCGCCAAGGCATTGATCTGCTTCTCCGTTAATGGGCCGTCGGCATTTTTCAGGGTAGCCCATCGGGTGGCCTTGGGAAGCTTTGTTTCCTTGGCCTCAGCGCGTCGGACCTCATCCACCGCCTTGGTGAACAGTTGCACCACATGAAACCAGTCAACAGTGTGGCTACTGTTGGGAACGTGGGCTTTGACCCCGGCAATGAAGGCTGCAGACATATCGGACACCACCTCAATGATCCGTTCGGCCGTGCCGCCCTGTGCGCTCAGGTGCTTTCTGAAGGCCTGCACAGAAAACTGTTGCAGCCGGCATGCGATCACAAAAACGAGCTGTAAAAAATTGCCGAAAAATGACAGCGAGCGGATTTTGTTCATATATTTTTTATCTTGAAACCTTACAGTGCGTTCAAGGGCAGAGAACAAAACCGCAAATCTTTGTTCACCCATCTGCTCAAATACGACAACAACTGGAGGTATCATCATGAAGAAGACTATGATTGCAGGTATTGTCGGCAGCGCTTTCATTCTGAGCCTGGTCGCGGGCGGAAACGTATCGGCCACGCCAGAGTAGAAGCAGCCCATCAACGGCAGCATCAAGGTGGAGCGCCGGAGCGAGGCAGAATTTCCGGCCATGGCCAAAATCACCATGGCCCAGGCCATGGAGGCGGCTCTTGCGGCCGTGCCCGGCCAGGTGCTCAAGGCCGAGCTTGACGATGAAAAGGGCTTTCTTCTCTACGAAATCAAAGTGGTCACTGCCGATAAAACCATCATGAAGGTTAAAGTGGATGCCGGTGACGGCAAGGTGCTGGCCACGGAGCAGGACAAGTAAGCAGGATACGGCGCACCACGGCTTGTGCAGCGTCCTGCTTTTTTTATGCTGCGCAAACCGCCACCCCCTGATGGTGGATTGCGGCACCCGGCACGCCCTGTCAAGCTTGACAGGGCGCGTTCTTATCAGTGCCTGACCCCGGTAAAAAGGAGGAAGCAGTACACCATGCACCATCTTGAGCCCATCCTCAACTTCGCCGGCCAGCATGCCGATTTGGCACACGGCACCATATATAGCGCAATCTATAGCTTAATCTTTCTGGTGGCCCTGGCCGAATCTTTGGGCCTGGCCGGACTGCTGGTGCCCGGCAGCATCCTGCTCTTTGCCTTTGCCGCCCTGGCCGGCACCGGCCACCTGGCGCTCGTGCCGGTATTTCTACTGGCCCTTGCCGGTGCTGTGGCCGCAGACCTCTACAACTACCGGCTTGGCCTACGCTACCGCAAACAACTGCGCCAACCCCGGCTTTTTTCCCACCATCCACGAATTCTTGACGATGCAGATGGCTTCCTGCTCCGTCATGGTGAAAAAAGCATGGTTTTTGCCCGCTTTGCCGGTCTTATCCATCCGCTTATAGCCGTACGCGCGGGCATGCAGCACATGCCGGCCGGTCGTTTTTTTGCCGCCAGCTTCGTCTCGGCCCTTTGCTGGACCGGGGCGCATATCCTGGCAGGCCTCCTCTTCGGCATCTTTTTCAGCATAGCCGGCGTGGTCAGCGGCCGTCTGGCCCTGCTCCTCATGCTCGTCATTCTTGGTCTGTGGAGCTTTTTCTGGCTCTGTCGCAGAATACTTTTCATAGCGGTGGTCTTTGGCCAGAAATGGTTCATTGATCTGCGCCAATGGGCGCAGCAGGCCACACCCTCCAGCCATAGGCCTGTCCGGCTCGTGCAACGCCTGCTTGCCGATATGTTTTCCCTCGGTCACAGGGCGGAAGTCTTGACGCTTTTTCTCGGCATCATGGTTTTGGCTGCAGGCACCGGTTTTGCGGCAGTGGTGCAGGATGTGCTGGCTAAGGATACACTCGTTTTGGTGGATCAATCGGTTTTTCACTTCATACAGAGGCTGCGCAGCCACTGGGCAGACACTTTTTTTGTGGCCGTCACCGAACTGGGCGACTCCTTTGTCAATACCACCCTGGTGGTGGCCATTTTGATCGTGCTGCTTATCCTGCGGCAGCGACGTACCGCGCTTTTCTGGCTGCTTACAGCCGTGGGCGGGGCCATCGGCATGCAGGTGCTTAAATGGTCTTTTCAGCAACCGCGGCCAACCAATCTGTACGAGGGCATAGCCTCCTTCAGTTTTCCCAGCGGTCACACCACCATGAGCGTGGTTATTTATGGCTTTCTTGCCATTATCCTGGCCAAAAACCTGGCGGGTTTGCGGCAATGGCTCGTCTTTTCCTCTGTGTTGGTGATCGCTTTTCTCATCGGTTTTTCGCGACTCTACCTGGGAGCGCACTGGTTTTCCGATGTTCTGGGCGGCACACTCGTCGGCGCTGCTTGGGCCGCCCTGATGGGGATTTTCTGGTTGCAACATGCGGATAAACGCATGCCCAGGCGTCTTCTGGTCTTGACTGTATTTGTTGTCCACTGCACGGCAGGCGCATGGCACGTGCTGCAACGACATGGACAAGATCTAGAGCTCTACGCCCCTCGTTTGATTGAACAGAACCTTGCCTTCACTACCTGGCAGCGCAGCGACTGGCAACACTTGCCTGCCGCCCGTCTGGATATGGAAGGAGAGCTTGAGCAACCTCTGACCATTCAATGGGCAGGTCGGCCCGAGGATATCCGCCAAGTGCTCGACAAGCAGGGCTGGCAGCCGGCGCCGGCACTTGGGCTGCGTCATCTCCTGGCATTGCTGACCCCCAATGCAGCCATTGCTGCACTGCCGGTTTTGCCGCAACTGCACGAAGGCCGCGAAGAAAGTCTCCTCATGGTGAGGGATGCTGCGGACTCCCGCCTGGTTCTGAGGCTGTGGCGCGAAAACATCGTCATCACGCCGCAGCAGATTCCGCTTTTTATCGGCAGCATTGAGGAAGAGCACAGTACCAAATTCGGCCGACTGCTGACCATTGCGCACGCAAAGGGCAACCATGGCAAGATGCGGCAGCAACTGGCGCAGGAACTGCGCGCTGCGGCCCAGCCGGTCCTGCTTATAGAAGTGCAACGAAGGGGAGAAAACAGAGCAAAAGACAAGGAAGCCACACAAACAGGCAGGCAGGGCCAGGTGCTCCTGATCGGGCCCGGCTAATAAACCTCTGCACGTGAACGCAAGCCATACTGTGTAGAGCTTGACGATGAACCGACCCTGGTTGAGCAGTTGCAGGCCGCCTTTGAATGCAAGCGCTATCTGACAGAAACCGCGCTCGATGATAAGGAAGCGCTCGACAACCTGGCGACTGGGCCGGTTCAGCAGCCCTCTCTTGCAACCTTCTTTTTATGTTACGGCGCTATCCGCGGCGATGGCTTATGTTTTTCTGCATATAGTCCCACACAATGGAAACACCCTCCCGGCCGCATAGTATGGTGAGCTGGGTGTGTGCCAATGCTTGATTCCAGGAGGTATGTCGTATGGAACGAAACCCAACAAGGACTGAAACCGACAGCATGGGAGCGATCGACGTTGCCGCGGATCGCTATTGGGGTGCGCAGACCGAACGCTCTCGCATCAACTTCCCCATTGGCGGCGAGCGCTTTCACTTTCCCCGCGCCTTTATTCGCGCCTTGGGCATCCTCAAAAAATGTGCGGCCCAGGCCAATGGCGAGCTTGGCCAATTGCCGCAGGAAAAGGTGGATCTGATTGTGCGGGCAGCAGATGAAGTGATTTCCGGCGCACTGGATGCCCATTTCCCGCTGGTGGTCTTCCAGACCGGTTCCGGCACTCAAACCAATATGAACGCCAACGAGGTCATTGCCAACCGGGCCATTGAACTGGCCGGCGGGGTGATGGGGTCAAAGATGCCCATCCATCCCAATGACCATGTCAATCGCAGCCAGAGCAGCAACGACGCCTTTCCCACGGCCATGCACATCGCAGCCGTCGAAGAGCTTGAAGATGTCCTTCTGCCGGCAGTGGCCGGGCTGCGCGACACCTTGTTTGCCAAGGCAGAGCAGTACAGCCGGGTAGTCAAGATTGGCCGCACCCATCTGCAGGATGCCACACCCATTACCCTGGGCCAGGAGATCGACAGTTGGGTTGCCCAACTGGATGCGGCCATTGCCGGCATTGAGCGCACCATTCCAGATCTCTGTGCACTGGCCATTGGCGGCACCGCAGTGGGAACCGGACTGAATGCGCACCATAAATTCGGCGCCCTCACTGCCGAGAAAATTGCGGCACAAAGCGGCCGCCCCTTTTATTCCGCGGCCAACAAATTTGCCGCCCTGGCCGCCCATGATGCCATTGTGGCTGCCGGCGCCGGCCTGCGTACGCTTGCAGGCAGCCTGATGAAGATTGCCAACGATGTGCGCTGGCTGGCCAGCGGGCCCCGTGCCGGGATCGGTGAAATCCTCATTCCGGAAAACGAACCCGGCTCCTCGATCATGCCGGGCAAGGTAAACCCCACCCAATCAGAGGCAATGACCATGGTGGCGGTGCAGGTGTTCGGCAACGATGCAACTATTGCCTTTGCCGGATCACAGGGCAATTTTCAACTCAATGTGTTCAAGCCGGTGATGATTCACAACTTGCTTGAATCCGTGCACCTGTTGGCAGATGCCTGCAAGGCCTTCAATGACCACTGCGCGGTAGGTATCCGGCCGAATGAGGCGGTGATAGCGGCGCATCTGCGCGATTCACTGATGACCGTTACCGCCTTGAACCCGCATATCGGCTATGAAAAAGCAGCGGAAATCGCCAAAAAGGCGCACCAGGAAGGCACGGATTTAAAAACAGCCGCCTTGGCCTTGGGCTATGTGAGTGCTGCGGAGTTTGAAGAGTGGGTGCGGCCGGAGAACATGCTGGGGCCGTTTTAGATGATTTGAAACAGGCACGGCTTGATCTGATTCCACCTGCGATACCGCTAGTGCTCAGATCAAGCCGGAAGATTACAGATTACAGATCAGAATTACTTGTGAGGTTTACTTGGCCGGTGCAGCTTCCTGTTTGGGCTGATCGGCCTGTTTTTGTTGCTCTTCAGCCTTTTGCTTGGCCTGAAATTCGTCAAACACCTTCCACACCTCCAAGCAGCCGCCGGGAACGAAGGGTTCCTTCTTGCTCAAATCCTTGCCGCTAAAACCTGAAAAATCCTTAGCGTAGCGATACGATCTGTGGATGGTGTTGCCAAGGATCTGTTCCGGAAAACTTCTTTGGTCTTTTTCCGTGATAAAGCACTTGGTCTTGTCCATGGTCAGGGGGCTGAACCACTCCCATACAATCTCCGGCTCTTCACCGCCCGTAATTTCAATGAGGTGCCCGCTGCCGCTTGAGGTGATGAAATAGTTGCCGTTGGGCAGTTTCTGCACAGCGCCCTGATACCTGGTATAGAAGCTGTGCGCCATCTTGGAAATCCACTGCCATTCAATCTTGCCTGTTTTCGGGTTCACTTCCAGCACCCGCGATCGCTCTCCTTCGGGCCGGTACCAGCCATTGTCAAAGACCAGGACATTGCCGTTGGGCAGGTAGCTGGCATGGTGGGGCCCGAAAAGCTCTTGATCGCCGTCATCGAGAAAGGACGGGCACTTGCCCTGGCCATACATGCACGGGTTGCCCCAACGGAGCTGGATTTCGCCGGTTTTATGGCTGATGAGGTAAAACTCGCCGAAGTTGCGCGAGTTCAACAGAATCTGGTCGGTTTCGGCAATGTATTCCACTGAGTTGAAGTGAGACCAGTCCGGTCCTGCCATGTAGCGGGCGGCCTTGGGCAGGACAAAATTGATGTCGAACTGCTTCTCTCCGGGGCCGAGATGATCCCAAACATGCCATGACCACACCACCTTGCCTTCCGGGCTGATCTCGCGCACATAATCGGGCCACAGGCCTTTGATGATTTTGCCGTGATTATCATACCCGTCCTGCGACATGGTCTCGGGTTTGCGGCCTTTGGCAACGGCTTCTTCATAGCTTTTGTATTCCCAGCCCAAGACCAGGGTATTGCCGTTGGGCATGCGGTAAAAGCTGTGATGCTGCACGTATTCGGGCGAGAGCTCCTGCCATTCCCAAACAACATTGCCGTCCCAGTCGTATTCGGTGATCATGCCTGAAGAGCCGCCGAAATTGACCGGGGCTTCATCGCGGCGACTGCCGCCTGCAAGCAGGTTGCCGTTGGGCAGCAGCTCGGCATACAAACCGGCCGGATATTTCATCTGCCATTTGTGCACCACATTGCCTTCCATATCCATCAGAAAGGCCCGTTTACTGGTGGTGGATGTGACCAAGGTGTAGCCGTCAAAGGCCTTTTCCCGATCCATCTGCAGCAGGCCGGTGGGCTGTATGGATGATTCCAAAGCAAACGCCCATGACGCTGAAAGCACCAAAAACAGCACAAGCAAACACGCGTTGAAACGCTTCATCTCGGTTCCT
>JAUNUN010000084.1 GCA_030538155.1 bacterium | reverse complement strand
TTTGATCTTGCGTACAAATATAAGCATTAGGCTGAAGATTGTTAAGAACCACTTATCCCAATATTTCCTTCACATATAATTCCATTTCCAGAGCAAAGATGCTATCAAGGGCACTTTGATATGAAATGGAATAAGGAGTTTGCGCATGACCCAAGAGAAACACTACGCTCGCGCCCTCACCATTGCCGGATCAGACAGCGGCGGCGGTGCCGGCATCCAGGCAGACCTCAAAACCTTTGCCGCCAACGGCTGCTACGGCGTGAGCGTGATCACTGCCCTTACTGCTCAGAATACCGTGGCCGTACGCTCCATCTTTGCGGTGCCCATAGAAATGGTGCGTGATCAGATGGAAGCGGTGCTGACCGACATTGGCGCGGATGCCGTTAAAATCGGCATGCTCTTTTCCCCGCTTCTCATCCGTACCGTGGCCGAAGGTTTGCGCACCTGGGCACCCGGTCTGCCCGTGGTGCTGGACCCGGTCATGGTGGCGCAGAGCGGCGACAAACTGCTCAAGCAAGAGGCTGTGGCAGCATTGAAGGAAGAACTCATCCCTCTGGCACATCTGATTACCCCAAACTTGCCCGAAGCAGAGGTGCTGTTGGGCCGTGCCATTGCCACAGAAGCCGAAATGGAGGCGGCGGCACGCGACCTGGCGGGCCTGGGCTCTGCCAATGCACTCAATGTGCTCATTAAAGGCGGCCACATGAAAGGTACAGGAAGCGATGACCTGCTCTACCTGGGCGCAGAGCAGCGGCTGGTGCGCTTTCCGGGCGAGCGCATCCATACCCGCAACAACCACGGCACCGGCTGCACCCTGTCTTCAGCCATTGCTGCAGGTATTGCCAAAGGACTTGATCTTGCCGAGGCCGTTGGGCAGGCCAAGACCTATATCAGTGCCGCCATCCGGGCCGGGGCCGACTACCGCATCGGCCAGGGTCATGGCCCGGTGCATCACTTCCACGCCTATTTTTGATCAAGCCAAGTTGAGCTTGCGCGGGCTGAAAAATCTCTCGCTCCCACACACAAGAACAGGAAAAGATATGAGCATTGTCAAGATCGTGGTTGCCGATGTGGTCTACACCGGGGCCATCAAAAAGGAATTAGGCCCCTCCACCAAGGTGGATATCAATGAGCGGGCGGAACTGCTGGCCGAACTGAAGGGGACCATCGCTTCGGAATGGCTGGAAGCGCAGTACCCCGAGGCGGAACTCTATGCGGATGTGGCTATTTACGACGGCTACGGCATTGCCAAGCCGATCGAGGTTTTTGCCTACGACGAAAACGATGCTCTGGATAAGGAACTGTCCCGCCACCTGCAGAGCCAGGTGGAAGAAAGGGTGACATCAGCACTTCAGGGACTGGACTGGGGGAATGAATAAGTACAGTGAACCGCCCCGTGTTTTACGAGACCACTCATGCGGCAGGAAGCCGACAACAACTCTTGAGGAGAGAAAAGCTTTGGCGCGAGAAAAATCCAACTTACATTTGATCTAACAGACACCAGAAAAACTGGTGCCTGCCGGATCAAGTCATAGCTGCTGTTCTTTGTTGCTGCACCTTGTAAGCGGTCTGTCAGCAACGAATTTCCATTTATTTCCTGGAAACTCTTTATTTATTTCCGTTTGGAGGCCCGTTTAGCCGCCTTGAGCGGGTTAATGCGTACTGTTGCTACTTCAACTTCAGGCTTGGCATGGGTAGCAAAATTACATATCCCAAGCCGCCACTTGGCTGCCGGGTTGACGTAAATGTCACAATATTTGCTTTCTTCCAGATTAACGATGCGATCGCATCCTTCACATTGTTCCACCACCACCTGAAAAAGCCCGCTTTTGAATTTTGCCGCTGCATCTGTTGCCATGGTCCAACTCCTGAAAAAATATCATCTTTTTCTTGAATCAGGAAGTGCATTTGCCTACAATATTGCACGTATTTCCTGCGTATTTTCGTCCATAATAGAAGTGGATTGTATACGTAAAAAAGCTCTGCTTGTCAAACCTATTCTCATTCCCCCAATCTTTTGAAGCCTGTGCAAGGAGTACTGTATGCCTATTTATGTCTGGAAAGGGAAAAACATTCATGGAGAAAAACGCAAGGGCCAGATTGAGGCAATTGATGAAGCGGGAGCGCGCGCCCACCTGAAAAGGCTCCGCATTGAAGATGCGGTCATCAAGCCTAAGCCGAAAGACCTGTTTGAAAACATCGCCCTGTTCAAGCCCAAGGTTACGGGTAAGGATGTGGTTATTTTTACTCGCCAGCTCTCCACCATGATTGACGCCGGCCTTCCCCTGGTGCAGTGCCTGCAGATCCTGGCCAGACAGCAGAGTAATGCCACCTTTAAAACGGTGCTGCTTGCCATCCAAAACGATGTGGAAACAGGCACCACCCTGGCCGACTCCATGCGCAAGCATCCGAAGATTTTTGACAACCTCTACAGCAACATGATTGAGGCCGGCGAACTTGGTGGTATCCTCGATACCATTCTCTCCCGCTTGGCCGCCTTCAAGGAAAAAGCCATGGCCCTGCAGAAGCGCATCAAGGGCGCCATGACCTATCCCGGCATCTGTTTGGCTATTTCCCTGCTCATCTTGGCAGTCATCCTCATCTTTGTTGTTCCGGTTTTTGACAAGATGTTTGCGGACTTCGGCTCAACCCTACCCGCGCCCACCCAGATTGTCGTAAACCTGAGCCGCGGCTTTAAATCGTATATTTTGTATGTCATCCCGGCAGTTGTGGTCCTTATCTGGCTGTTCAAAAAGTATTACAACACGGAAAGAGGCAGGCTGCAGGTAGATAATATGATCCTCTGGTCGCCGGTGGTCGGCAGCTTGGTGCGCAAGGTAGCTGTTTCCAAATTCACCCGCACCCTGAGCACCATGCTCCAGAGCGGTGTGCCTATCCTTGACGCGCTTGGGGTGGTAGCCCGTACCGCCGGCAACAAAGTTATCGAACGTGCCGTGTTGCGGGTCTCGGCAAGCATTGCCGAAGGGCGGCCCATTGCCGAACCCTTGGAAGAGTCCGGCGTTTTCCCGCCCATGGTGGTTCAGATGATCAACGTGGGTGAATCTGTGGGCGCGCTCGACACCATGCTGGAAAAAGTGGCGGATTTTTACGATGAAGAGGTAGATCAGGCGGTAGATAATCTGACCGCCATGATTGAACCCTTTATGATGGTCTTCCTTGGTGGTATGATAGGTGGACTGGTGGTCGCCATGTATCTGCCCATCTTTAAAATCGCAAGCGTTGTCTAAACGTAGACAATCATTGACCCACGTAAAGAGGAGACAAGCATGAGTGAGATTATTGCTGTTCAGGCCAGGGAAATTCTTGATTCGCGCGGCAATCCAACTGTAGAAGCCGAGGTATTTCTCGAAAGCGGCGCCCATGGCAGGGCTGCCGTGCCATCCGGAGCCTCCACCGGCACCAGGGAAGCGCTTGAACTGCGCGACAACGACAGCAAGCGCTATGTCGGCAAAGGTGTGCTCAAGGCCGTTGAAAACATCAACGACACCATAACACCCAATCTCCTGGGCATTGAAGCCAGCCAGCAGGTGTTGATTGATCAGATCATGCTGGACTTGGACGGCACCAGTAACAAGGAAAAGCTGGGTGCCAATGCCATTCTCGGCGTATCGCTGGCCGTGGCCAAGGCAGCTGCAGCAGAGTTGGATTTGCCGCTCTACAACTACCTTGGCGGGGTCAATGCCAAGGTCTTGCCGGTGCCCATGATGAATATCCTCAATGGCGGCGCCCATGCCGACAACAACGTGGATATTCAGGAATTCATGATTCTGCCTGTCGGAGCCGCCTCCTTTGCAGAAGCCCTGCGTATGGGCGCAGAAGTTTTTCACGCCTTGAAGGGAGTGCTGAAAAAGAAGGGACTGGCCACCGCTGGCGGCGATGAAGGTGGCTTTGCCCCCAACCTGCGCTCCAATGAAGAAGCCATGGAGTCGCTTCTGGAAGGCATCACCAAGGCCGGGTATGCCCCTGGGAAGGACATCTTCATCGGGATTGACGCTGCCGCCAGCGAATTTTAATCAACAAAGGATAAACTCTATGTGCTTCAGGCAGAGGCGCAGCCGAAAAAAACTGTCGAAGAACTCATAGCCCTCTACGCAGATTGGGCAAAAAAATATCCGCTCATCAGCATTGAAGACGGACTTGATGAAAGTGACTGGGACGGCTGGAAAAAGCTGACTGAAGCCTTGGGTGACCGCATTCAGTTGGTCGGAGATGATATTTTCGTCACCAATACCAGTATCCTTAAAGAAGGCATTGCCAAAGGCATCGGTAACTCCATTCTCATTAAGCTCAACCAGATTGGCTCGCTCACGGAAACCATCGATGCAGTGGATATGGCGCACAGGGCCCGCTACACAGCGGTTATTTCCCATCGTTCCGGCGAAACCGAGGACAGCACCATTGCCGATTTGGCCGTAGCACTGAACAGCGGCCAAATCAAGACCGGCGCACCGTCTCGCAGTGACCGTGTAGCCAAATATAATCAACTGCTGCGTATTGAAGAGGAATTAGGCCACTCAGCGCGTTATGCCGGTAAAAGCGCCTTCCACTTTTTACCGTAAGGAGTAATTTCACTTCCAAATCAACGGAAATCTATCAAGGAAGCCGGGGAAATGTGACGCAGGCGTACACAGAGTACTCCTGGATGTATTTTTCGAAGACGACATGAACGTGGTTTTGCACAGATAGTCTTTGCTATGGAAATGGAATAAGACAGCGGCGAGCGTGGCCGGAAACATCCTGCCCGCTCGCCGTCAAGATGCTGCGCAAGCAGCGCAGTGCACCGGAGGAGTATGCATGGGTACCCTGACAAAAGCAGACCTGGTGGAAAAAATTTATGAAACCCACCCAACTCTGACCAAATCCCAGGCCGTGCAGGCGGTGGAATTATTTTTGTCTCTGGCCAAATCGTCACTCATCCAAGGCGATGACTTGCTGCTCAGCGGTTTTGGCAAGTTCAATGTCCGGGATAAAAAACCACGGCGAGGTCGCAATCCACAAACCGGCAACGCCCTTATTCTAGATGCCCGGCGGGTAGTAACCTTCAAGCCCTCGGGCCTCTTGCGTGAACGGGTCAACAAGGGCTGAGTCGCCCTGACCCCAGTACCGTCTCCCGCCCCTAGTCCCCACAGCGCTCCTCCCCGCTTTTTTTGGCTGTTGAGGAGCGCCTGAATTTTTTGACTTATTCCGTTTTCAGATTAGAAACGATATCAAGGAGGCGATGCAGGCGTACTTGAGGCGCGTCCTGCGGGCATTTCTTCCAGCCGATACAGATAGCGTTTTGAAATGGAATTGAAGTGACTCGTCGTCAAGATAGTCCTTTCCATGTACCTTCGTTCACTCGAATATTTTCGCGGCCTTGCCATTGTGTTCATCGTTGCCGGACACTGTTATATTCTCAGTGAGTGGCAATTCCCCACAGTGCTGGAGCGCTCGTTCGCCAATGTGCTCACTGCCGGCACCGCGCTTTTTGTGTTCAT
This sequence comes from bacterium, assembly GCA_030538155.1. Taxonomy (GTDB): domain Bacteria; phylum Desulfobacterota; class Desulfobulbia; order Desulfobulbales; family Desulfobulbaceae; genus Desulfobulbus. The sequence goes on along the minus strand of JAUNUN010000084.1, from coordinate 1,086 downwards.
CTCGGGCTTCCTGTTTCACCATGTCTTTTATCCGCGCTTTCACTACAAGACATTTATGACAAAAAAACTGTGGAACGTCTTGGCCCCTTACCTGTTTTTTTCGTTGTTTGGTATCACCTACGCTTTGACAGTGCATGGCCCTTATCCGGAATTCTTTTTCGGGCCAGGCGACTCCTGGTGGGACCGTCTTCTGCGGCCGGCCCTGCTTTATCTGCTTACCGGGGCAGAGGTATGGGCCTACTGGTACATCCCTTTCATCATGATCGTATTTGCGCTCTCTCCCCTTTTCATCCTCTATATCAGGGCCAGCCTGAGGACACGCCTTTCTCTCTTTATAGCGCTCCTGCTCTTTGCCATGTTCCTGCAGCGTCCCCTGAACAATCTTTTGGTGGCACAATCGGTATTTTTCTACACTCCGGTCTACCTGGCCGGTATTTTGGCGTCGCAAAACCGGCAGCAACTCCATGCCCTGTTCGATAAACGCGAAGGCTGGTTGCTGGCAGGCGCCGGTATTCTGGCACTTGTGCAGGCATATACCTATACAGGTGCCGGCAGCATGCATGCCCCACCCTTTGCCTGGAATGGGCTGGATATCAATATCCTGCAAAAGTTGCTCTTAAGTCTTTTTTTCATGCTTTACTTGTACCGCTTTGAAAACAAAGATATTCCCCTGCTTTCAGCCCTAGCCCAGGCAAGCTTTGCCATATTCTTTATCCATTGCTGGATCATTCTTGCTCTTATTCCGGTTGTACAGCCGCTGTATAAGGCTGTGCCCCTCCATCCCTTCCCAGCCCTGGTGTTGAACGTTCTGCTTGTTTTGTTCCTTTCATACCTGCCGGCAGCTTCAATCAAACGGCTATTGCCAAACATTAGTAAAATACTAATCGGCTGGTAACCGCAATTCGTCAACGGTGCAGAGCTGGAGTAACTAGCGCCCCAGCCTCGGCTGGAAACGGTCAAGCGATCCGTTTGCCCTGTTTCTTTTCGTCCGAAAATCCAGGTCTTGCCGGAAAAATTTATTTCATGACATAAGGCTCCCTCGAAGAATACTCATAGTGCTTCTTGGTGAGATTTTTCATCCATTTT
>JAUNUN010000083.1 GCA_030538155.1 bacterium | reverse complement strand
GATACAAAAAATCCAACCCGCCCATACCTCGGGAGCAAATCAGTCATGCTCCCGGTGGGGCCATGCGTTTTGCTCCCTCAACTTTCTAGGAGGCAAGACCATGGCAACATTGCAGGAACAGGCGACCGTTCGGGCAGAGTCGTGTCTGTAAAGTTAGATTGGACTAATAAAGTTATTGACTCTTAAGAAAAGAGTGGTATGAAACAGTGAATTAGAGCCAACTAACTTTTTACGAGCGAGCGAAATGAAAGTTTTGTTTAGGTATAACTATGGGACAAAGACCGAAGGATAGGTGGCGTCAGGAGGGAAGGTGCAGTGGGAGCCCAGGAAAGCGAAATGGCGCTTCCTTTCCCCTTTCTTTCGGTAGGGCAGGAGAAGCGTTGTGTGTTGCCCGCATGCCATCGGGCAAGGGAGTGAGCGAACGTTTGGCAGGCATGGGGATACAACCGGGAGACCAGTTGCAGGTAGTGCAAAACCAGGGCGGATCCCTGTTAATTGAAACTGCTGCGGGCAGCCGTTTTGTGATTGGCGGCGGCATGGCAGACAAAATTTTTGTGACCAGAGGATGATATGACAACAACAATGGCGGATTTAGCAGTGGGGGCAAAGGGGGTTGTGCAAGGCTATACGAAAACCGGGGGCTCGTACCGGCAGCGCCTGATGGCCATGGGGTTGATCAGGGGAACAGGTTTTGAAATCAGGCGCATTGCACCCATGGGCGATCCGGTTGAAATTCTTGTTCGGGGCTACAGCCTGGCTCTGCGTCGGGGCGAGGCCGGTGCTTTGTTGGTTGAGGCAGAGGGAGAAGCAGCATGAACGCATTGACTGTGGGGGTGGTCGGCAACCCCAACTGCGGTAAAACCACTCTTTTTAACGCGCTTACCGGCGCGCGGCAACAGGTCGGCAACTGGCCGGGCGTTACGGTTGACCGCAAAGTGGGCTTTTATACCTACGAGGATGATGCGCACGGGGAGATCAAGGTCGAGCTGGTCGATACGCCAGGCATCTATTCCTTGTCTGCGGCCTCGCTTGATGAGGAGGTCGCGCGCAACTTTATCCTGTCGCGCGAAGCCGCGCTTATCATCAATATCGTTGATGCCTCCAACATCGAGCGCAATCTGTACCTGACCACCCAGCTTTTGGAGATGCGCGCGCCGCTGCTTGTTGCCCTCAACATGATGGACATGGCCGAAGCCGGCCGGCTGGAGATTGATGTAGAGGGACTATCCGAGCGCCTGGGCTGCCCGGTCATCCCTATGAGCGCTTCCCAGGGCGATGGGGTAGAGGAACTGCGCCGGGCCATTGCTGCCTGTGTTTCTTCCGCAGTTGATTGTGCGGCAGAGGGCGGAGCACACACGCCGGCCGAGGTCGACTATCCTGTTGCAGTGCGGGAGGCGCGGCAAGAGCTTGCCCGCGAATTGAGCGGTCGCCAGAATTTGAGCCGCATGCCTCTTGACTGGGTAGCACTGAAGCTCCTTGAAGGTGAAAATACACCGGTGCCCAAGTTTGTGGCCGGGGACGCGCTCGCCCGCCTGGTGGAGCGCAAAAAGCAGGATATTGAAGAGCGCGAAGGCGAGGAGTGCGACATTGTCATTGCCTCGGCGCGCTACGGCTTTGTGGCCCGGCTCACCGAGGGCCTGGTGCGGCGGCGTGGCGAGGCCGGGGTCTCGCTCTCCGAGCGCATCGACCGGGTGGTTTTGAGCAGGTTTTGGGGCATTCCCATCTTTCTGGCCGCCATGTACGCCACCTTCATGATCACCATCAATGTGGGCAATGTTTTTATTGATTTTTTTGATCAGTTCTTTGCCACGCTTTTTGTTGACGGCCTGAAGCAGGCTCTCGCGTTTCTGCGCCTGCCGGAATGGCTGCAGGTGCTTTTGGCCGATGGTGTCGGCGGCGGCCTGCAAACCATGGCCACCTTTATTCCGCCCATCGGCTTTATGTTCCTCTGTCTGGCCTTTCTGGAAGACTCGGGCTACATGGCGCGGGCTGCCTTTGTGATGGACCGTTTCATGCGCTTTGTCGGCCTGCCGGGCAAGGCCTTTGTCCCTATGCTGGTCGGCTTCGGCTGCAATGTGCCCGCCATTATGGCAACCCGCACCCTTGAAAGCGAGCGCGACCGCATCATGACCATCACCATGAATCCGTTCATGTCCTGCGGGGCGCGGCTGCCGGTCTATGCCCTCTTTGCCGCCGCATTTTTCCCGGTCGGGGGCCAGAATCTGGTCTTTTTGCTCTACTTGATCGGCATTGCCTTTGCGGTATTTACCGGGCTGGTCATGAAGCATACCCTGCTGCGCGGCGAGGCCACACCCTTTGTCATGGAGTTGCCGCCCTATCATCTTCCCTCCCGGCGCACAGTGGTGCTGCGCGCCTACGACCGGCTCCAGGCCTTTTTATTCAGGGCGGCCAAGGTCATTATACCCATTATCGTGGTGCTTTCGTTCTTCAACTCCATGGGCACGGACGGCAGTTTCGGCCATGAAGATTCCAATGAATCAGTGCTCTCTGCCGCCGGCAAGCGTATTGCGCCTGTACTGCGGCCCTTGGGTGTTACGGATGAAAACTGGCCGGCAGCGGTGGGCGTGTTCACCGGTATTTTTGCCAAGGAGGCGGTGGTCGGCACCTTAAATTCCCTCTATGCCGGTCTGGCGGATAGCGGCGCTGAATCAGCCGTGACGGCCGAGGCGACCGCAGAAGAATCCTTTGATTTTCTGGCCGGTCTTGCGGGGGCCTTTGCCACTATCCCGGAAAACATTCTCGGCTTGACCGGAACCCTGCTCGACCCGCTCGGCATATCAGTGGGCTCCATTGCAGACAGCTCTGCAGCAGCGGAAGAGCAGGGCGTGGATGCCGGGGTTTTCGGCTCCATGCAGGCCCTTTTCGGCGGCAAGATCGCAGCCTTCAGCTATCTGCTCTTCATTTTGCTCTATGCACCCTGTGTGGCCGCGCTCTCAGCGGTATACCGGGAGACCAATCTTAACTGGGCGCTCTTTGTCGCTTTCTGGACAACTCTGCTCGCCTTTGCCGCCTCATCCACCTTTTACCAGGTGGCAACTTTTGCCGGGCATCCGGGCTATTCCATCACTGTTTTGCTGTCGGTCTGGGGCGTCTTGACCTGTGTGCTTTTTCTTCTGCGTCTGCAGGGGCTGCGCATGCAGGAGGGGGAAAAACCGGCAGAGGCGGTTTACTCCACAGTTTCATGAGGGGAATTATGGATCTGATCGCGATTAAAAAATATCTGCAAGGCAAGGGGTTGGTGGCCATGAAGGATCTGGCCCTGCACTTCAACCGGAACGCGGACACGGTTCGGCCCCTGCTGGATATCTGGATGAGTAAGGGCAAGGTCAAGCGGGCAGAAACCAAGGCCTGCAGCAAGGGCTGCTGCAAGTGTGACCCGACTACGCTGGAACTGTACGAGTGGATCGGCTGATTGCCGGCTGGGCGACGTGGAACCGCTTATTGCCGAATTTACTTGCACTAAGGCCGAAGGTAAGCGGCATTGAAAACTGAAGGAGTGACGAGATGAAGAAAACTATGCGTTGCGCCGTTGTGGGGCTGTTGTTCGGATCTTTGAGTTTGACTGCGGCAGATGGTTTTGCCGGTGCTCCAGTTGCAGCAGAGCCGGCCGATCTGAAGGCGCAGATCGAGGATTTGCAGCAGCGCAACGAGGACTTGAGCCGCCGCCTTGAAAGTATGGAAGATGGGCTGGCAGGGCAGAGTGCCCGCCTGCAGGAACAAGATAAAAAAATTGATGAACAGGCCGCTGCTGCCGGTGGTGCTGATGCCGGCGATGTGTCTGGCCGTATCGGCAAATATGTGAGCATAAGCGGGCTTTTTGAGGGAGACCTGGTTTTTTCCGGCGACTATGCAGGCCGGGACAGCAGTGAAATCACCCTGAGCACGGTTGAGCTTGGCTTTGATGTTACGCTAGCCGAATGGGCCAATGCCTTTGCCCTGCTCAAATACGATGGCGATGACGATGATTTCTTCCTGGATGAAGGCTACCTGAGCTTAGGTGAAACCGATGCCTTCCCTGCCTTTCTTTCTATCGGCAAGATGGTGACCCCTTTTGGCGACTACGGCACCAATATGCTGCAGGATCCCTTTACCCAAACCCTGGGCGAGATTAATGAGGGCACACTCGTTGTGGGCTACACGAAAAACGGGGTTACGGCCTCTGCCTTTGCCTATAACGGGGTAGACGAGCTGGGTGACGATAGGGAAATAAACGGTTTCGGCCTTAGCCTGCGTTATGAGCTGGAACAGGAAGATGGCCTGAACCTTAGCGTCGGCGTAGGCTGGGTGACTAATCTGGCCTCTGCAGACGGCATAAGTGAGGCCCTGCCGAGAACCGAGGATGACGAGCCCCAGCTCACGGATGCAGTGGCCGGTCTTAATCTGCATGCCGGGGCTTCCTACGGGGCCTTTTCGGCTTTAGCCGAGTACACCACTGCGCTCGATAGTTTTGAGGTGGTAGATCTGTCTTTCAGGGAAAGCGGCGCACAACCGGCGGCCTTAAACGGTGAGCTTGCCTACAACACGGTAATTCAGGGTTTTGATACCGTCTTTGCCCTGGGCGTGCAAAAAACTTGGGAGTCGCTTGGCCTGGAGTTGCCGGAACTGCGCTATTCCGCTGCCGTGGCGGTCACGATTCTGGAGGGGGCCACGGTGACTTTGGAATATTTTCTGGATGAAGATTACGACCTCGGCGATGGCGGTACCGGCGACGACGGCTACGGCTTTACCACCCGACTGGCCTACGAGTTCTGAACAGTACGCAGAATAGTACGCACACTACATAAGCCTTTTGAAGGCTTGAAAACGGCAACCGCTCTGCGGTTTTTTTTAGAGGTGCCGATTTAGACCAGACTAAATTTATTTGGTGTTTGAAATGACATATGCAATTGCAAAATCAATGACCAACCGGATGCTGGCCCTGCCGCCTCCGCCGCGCAAGGTGGAGAAGCCGCAGGCCCGCAAGAGATTGTGGGAGCTGGATGCGCGTTTCCTCTGCCCGCTCATCGGGCTTTGCCTGAGCAGGGCGGAGTTGCGACGGCTTGCCAAGGAGCGGGTATATGCAGTGGACGCAGCCGCAAGCGACTATCAGCTTCACTCCGCCTTTGTCGGCATGGGCAGGCAACACGATCAGCGCGCCAGTACCCTCAACAAATATCTGGAGAAAAAATACCGCCCGGCCCTGCGACGATATGCCCAGGCCCAGGACGATCAGGCCCTGCGCGAGCTGTGGCAGCAGGATTGTGCCGTCTCCCGTGAAGGCCAGGCCTGGTGGCATTTGCTCACTCACCCTGCAGGCAGCATGGCTTTGCTTGAAGAACTGTATGGCGAATTGCACATGCAGGGGCACGAGGCGGTCGGCCTGATCAGGAGCGAACGCGCCAAATATGCGGCCCTGCAGGAGCGGCTGGACATGTTGGAGGAGATTTTGGCCTCCGAGCGTGAAGCACAGCGCTTGGAGCGTAGTCGTTTTGATGCGAGCCTAAGCGAGTTGCATGCGCAGTTGGCCGCACAGTCTGAGCTTGAATGGGAAAATCAGGAACTGGCCAAGGAAAATGAACGACTGCGCGGCCGGGAGAAAAAGATCATAAACGGCGCCCTGTTGCAGGAAAGTCGGCAGCATTCGGCAAGCCTGCAGGAAGAAAACCGCCATCTGCATGACGAGTGCGCCGGACTTTCCACCGAACTTGACGCTTACCGCCAGCTGGCCGCCAAAGGGGCTGAGCGGGAACAGGGTTACGTCGCCCAGCTCGATGCCTTAAGGGCTCAGCAGGCAGAGTTGACGCAAGAGCTTACTGCCGCTGAACAACAGCTCTTTCAGCAGGCATTAGAGGAGGAGGGCTGTAGCGGCTGCGAGCAATGCGGCACTAATTGCCCGGGAGCCAAGCTCTGCGGCAAGCGTGTTTTGTATGTGGGCGGCCACCATAAAATGATTGCCCACTACCGCCGGGTGGTAGAGGCGGCCGGGGCCAGTTTTATGCACCATGACGGCGGGGTGGAAAGCGCGCGTTCGCACCTGCCTAAAATGCTTTCCAGCGCCGATGCGGTGATGTGCCCGGTGGATTGCGTCAGCCACGATGCCTGCATCTGCGTAAAAAAAATGTGCAAGCGCTTTAACAAACCCTGTGTGCTCATGCGCAGCTCCGGTTTGTCGTCTCTGGCCAGGGGCTTGGATGAGTTGGTGCAATGATTGCCGAATATCATGTGAAGAATATATGTGCTGGGGAGGGATGTCCATGCAGTATGCGGTTTTGGCGGCTAGCCGGGTGGCGGCGATTCTGACAGTGGTGCTCATCACCCAGGTCGGCAGTGCCGTCCAGAAAAAAAGAGAACGGCGGAGAAGGCGCAATGGATAGCAAATGGAGCCTTGAAGAGCAGCGCGAGGCCGCCAAGCTGGCCATGACTATCAGCATGGTCGTCACCGTTTTTACTGGCCCCTATGTGCGCCGTAACCGCAACATGCGACTGACGCACACGATTTTTGGGGTGGCCTTGGTGGCTGGTTCAGTATGGCACAACTCCCTCTACAGCGTGCGGGACAAGGGCTCGTCAGTAAAATGTTTGTCTCAGGCGGAGCCTGCGGCGAGTGCGGAAACTGCAGCGAATGCGGCAAATGTCCCGGTGGCGGATGAGTCGTAGTTGCAATGGGCGGAATCAGACCACAGTACTCATAGGAGAAAGGGAGAAGGGGGCTGGGATTGGGAATGAACCGCCCCGGTATTGTGGGAGGCAGTTTTGGTTTGAGTCAGGCAGGGCAGCC
>JAUNUN010000082.1 GCA_030538155.1 bacterium | reverse complement strand
CAATCTTTCCGGCACAGCCATACGGTGACGATGTACGCATCGTGCAAGTGCAGGACAAAACCATCGCCCTAGTGGGCACAGCGCATCTTTCCCGGCAATCCCAGGAACTGGTGGAGCGCATCATTGACCAGGAACGACCAGACACAGTGTGTGTGGAACTGGACCCACGGCGCTACCAGGCTCTGTCCAAGCGGCAGAGCTGGGAAAACCTTGACTTAAAACAACTGATCCGCACCAAACAGCTCAGTACCCTTTTGGTTAATTTGCTTTTGGCCTCCTATCAGAAAAGGCTGGGCGGCCAAACCGGCATGACACCCGGCGCCGAGCTTTTGCAGGCAGCGCAAACCGCAGAATCCCTGGGCATTCCGGTGGTGCTCTGCGACCGCGATATCCGCATCACCCTGCGCCGTGCCTGGCGCAACACTCCCTGGTTCAAAAAAGGTTATCTGGTCGCAGCTCTTATTGCTTCATTCTTCGAAAAAACCGAGCTGGACGAAGAAAAGCTGGCCGCCATGCGCAAGCAGGACGTACTCGCAGAGCTGATGGATGAATTGGGCGAGTCCCTGCCCCACGCCAAGAAGGTACTCATTGACGAACGCGATCTCTACATGGCCGAGCAGATTCGCCAGGCTGGTGGCGAACGCATAGTGGCCGTGGTGGGTGCAGGCCACCTGGAGGGTATCAGCAAACTCTTGCACACAGACAACAGCGCCTCCATCGAGGCCATCACTACGGTTGCGCCGGTGTCCGGCCTGTGGAAGTCTGCGGGCCGGCTCATTCCGCTTATTATAGTACTGGCCCTCTTGGCTATTGGTCTTTTCCAGGGCTTGGAAGAATTTAGCGCCAACGCGCTTTACTGGATATTGATCACCGGTATTCCCGGAGCCGTTGGTGCCGCCCTTGGCGGAGGACACCCGACCACTGTTGCCACCGCCTTTATCGGCTCGCCGCTTACCACCCTGTCGCCGCTGATCGGTATTGGGTATGTCTGCGCCTTTGTCCAGGTGCTGGTCTGCCCGCCCATTGTGCGCGAATTTGAGCAGATCAACAAAGACATCAGTTCCTTTTCCGGATGGTGGCGCAACCGGCTCTTGCGCGTTTTTCTGATCTTCTTTTTCAGCTCACTTGGGGCCTCCATGGGCACCTTCCTGGGCGGCTACCGCATTATCAGCACCTTGATGGGATAATTTTTTTGATCACTGCAACCAATTCACAGGCATGACCCAGGATACCGAAGCCCAGCCCTCCCTTTCCGGCGCACAGAAAAAAAGACTGCGCGCCCACGGCCATCACCTCCATCCCGTGATCCTGATCGGCAAGGAGGGAATCACCCAAAACCTGATTGATTCCACCCTGGCCGCCCTTACAAGCCACGAACTGATCAAGGTCAAGCTGGGGCAGAATGCGCCGCTTGAGCGGCAGGTAGCGGCCGTTGAACTGGCCCGACTCAGCGCTGCCGAACTGATTCAACAGATCGGCAAGGTCTTTCTGCTCTACCGTCCCAATCCGGACTTACCGGCGGAAAAACGCATCCCTCTTTGAAGACGGCTTCATCGCCCTCTGCTCTGATGCCCAGGAAGATGCACGATACCTCATCCATGACACAAGCCGGCTCTCCAACAGGTATGTTGTACCTTGTTGCCACGCCTATCGGCCACTTGGCGGATATGAGTTTTCGCGCCGTGGATGTACTCAAGAGCGTGGATTACATCGCCTGCGAAGATACCCGCCACAGCCGCACCCTGTGCAGGCATTACGGCATCAGCACCAAACTCATCAGCTATTACCGGGAAAAGGAGCAAGAGCGGGCAAATCAGTTGCTGAGGCTTTTGCAGGAAGGAAAAAACATTGCCCTGATCACCGATGCAGGCACGCCCGCGCTCTCCGATCCTGGGGCAGTGCTGGTGCGGCGGGCGCGGGAGATCGGCATCGCGGTTACAGCTATTCCGGGTGCAAGCGCCCTGACCACCGCGCTTTCCCTGGCCGGCCTAGGCGCCAGCGAATTTTATTTTGGCGCTTTTCTGCCCGCAACGGCCAAGGCACGGCAACAGGCCCTGCGCAATTTGGCCGGCTGTACCTGTCCCCTCATCTTTTACGAGGCACCGCACCGCATCCACGCCTGCCTGCAGGATATGCTGCTGATCTTTGGCGAGCGCCAGGCGCAACTCTTCCGTGAACTGACCAAACTGCATGAAGAACATCTCTCCGGCAGCCTGGGCCAACTGTGCAAGCGTGTTGAACAGGGGGTCAAGGGTGAGCTGGTGCTGGTGGTGGCTGGTGGCGAGAAAGCTGCGGCCGGACCGGAGGAAATCGCCGCCATGCTGCGCCGCCACCGGGATGATTGCGGCAGCACCTTAAAACAGGCTGCCGGCGAAACAGCCAAAGAACTGGAGCTGCCGCGCACCCGTATCTACCGGGCTGCCCTGGAAATCTGGCAGGAAAAGGAGCAAGACATGTCTACCGACTATGGCATCAATCGGGAAGAGGCCTTGGCGCTGATGCAGGCGCATATCAGCAACAGCAACCTGCGCAAGCACTGCCTGGCGAGCGAAGCGGTGCTCAGGGCACTGGCCCGGCATCTGGGTGAAGATGAAGAACTGTGGGGTCTGAGTGGTTTATTGCACGACCTGGATGCCGAATCCCACCCGGATCTGCGCGAGCATACCCACCACTGTGTGGCCGTGCTGCAGGCACGGGGAGTCCATGCCGATATTATAGAAGCCATCCGCCTGCACAATGAAGCCGCACACGCGGACAAACGCTCGACCATCCTGCAGCATGCCCTTGCCGCCGGTGAGACGGTCACCGGCCTTATCATTGCCGCTGCCCTGGTGCGGTCGGACAAGCAACTCGCATCGGTGAAGGTAAAATCCGTGCGCAAGCGTTTCCGCGAAAGCGCCTTTGCCCGTGGCGCCAACCGGGAAATCATCGCCGAATGCGTGCATTGCGGCCTGGAAGTGGACGATTTCCTCGCCCTTGCACTCACCGCCATGCAGGGTATTGCAACAGAGCTGGAACTTTAGCCTGTTAGCCTGCCCTGCCTTATCCCATTTCCCCATCAAGTCCCTGTCAGTGCGGGCTTCGGCAAAGACTCGCAGGAATCAACCAAGACTCCTGCGGCGCATTGCCGCTTGCCCTCTTTTCCGTCTCTCATCCGAGGCTAAAATTTCTTCCGAGAAACCCCATATATCATGAACACACGTGACACAGGTCGACAACTCTCCGTACCCGGCAACTACAGCCTGAACAATCTTTTGGATATCGCCATCGAGGCTGCCCGCAGTGCCGGCCACATCCTGCGGCAACGCTATGACAAACCCCATGATATCACTAAGAAAGGCGCGGTCAACCTGGTGACCGAAGCTGATCTGGCCGCTGAAGAGGCCATTATCAGCCTTCTCAGCCAGAAGACGCCGGATATCGCCATTATGGCCGAAGAGCAGGCAGACTCCCACGATCTTGACCAGACCCGCGCCATGTGGGTGGTTGACCCCCTGGACGGCACCACCAACTTTGCCCATGGTTTTCCTTTTTTCGCGGTTTCCATTGCCTTCTTGCAGCAAGGTCGACCCCTGGTGGGCGTGGTTTATGCTCCCATGCTGGAGGAACTCTTTTCCGCTCAGTGCGGGGCCGGGGCCATGCTCAACGGCAAACCCATCCAGGTGAGCCGGGCCAAGGTGCTCATAGATGCGCTTGTCGCCACCGGCTTCCCGTATGAGCGAAAAGCGCGCCTGCCGGCCATCATGCAGCACCTGCAACAGGTATTGGAGCATGCACAGGATGTGCGCAGGGGCGGCTCGGCTGCGATCGATCTGGCCTATGTGGCCTGCGGACGCCTGGATGCCTACTACGAGGTGCAGCTCAACCCTTGGGATACTGCAGCAGGTTGGCTCCTGGTGACCGAGGCGGGCGGCACGGTGAGCGGTATGGATGGTGCGGTCTTTTCTCCCTTCATTCCACACATCTTTGCCAGTAACGGACTTGTGCACGCCTCCCTGCTGCAACTGCTGCAGTAAAGCCTTGCTGCAAGGCACAGAAAAAGGATGGACGGCTTGAAGGATTGCACCAAATCCTCTTTTTTTGAATCCGGCAAAAATTTCCAATACAATAGTTACATACTACTTGGTTATTTGTATTTTATTTCTTTTTCTCATCAGGAGGCCGAAACAAATGCAGTACCTATTCATCCTAACCTGCAGCATTTTCTTGGCTCTGGGCAGCCAGGCTCAGGCTGCCGCACCGCAAATGTACCTCGCCCACATAGGGACAGGGTCCATAAACGGCTCCTTCTACCCGATCGGTCAGGAGCTTTGTACGATTTGTCAACGCCAAAATGCGCAAGAACCGTGTCCGCATGGTTGCGGAGATCACCGCAGGCTCCGTTGACAACGCCGGCAAACTAGGTTCCCAGGAAGTTTCTTTCGGTTTAGTGCAGGCCCTGCACCTGCATAAGGCTGCCAAAGGCCAGGGGCCATGGCAGGGTAATCCTTTGAATGATTTGCGCATTGTGCTCTCCCTGAACTCCGCCAACCTTCTGTTCATGGCCGCTGATGACAGCAACATCAATACGGTTGGGGATCTTAAGGGCAAAGTGGTCAGTGTTGGTCAACCCGATTCCGGCCACAGGAGCAATGCCCTTGATCTGCTCGCCGCAGCAGGCATTAACCCGGAAAAAGATCTTAAAGACACAGCCATGAAACCCACTGAAGTGGGCCCTGCCATGGAGAACAAAGCTATTGACGCCTTTTTCTTCGCCGCAGGCCATCCGAACAACACCATGCGCTACGCTGCCGCCGGCTCGCGCAAGGTGCATTTCGTGCCCCTGTCCTCCGACGTAATCAACAAGCTTCTGACCCAAAAACACCCGGTTATGTAGCCACCACAGTGCCCGTCAAATACTATCCCGGAGTGAGCAACACCAGCGATCCCGCCACGGTTGCCAGCAGGGTTTTCCTCTGTACCAGGGCAGATGTGCCGGAAGAGACAGTGTATGCCATTGCCAAGGAGGTTTATGGTAAAATAGACCGGATGAATACCAAAGACCCTGGCCTTGATCACCTGAACATCAAGGAAATTGCAGCAGACTTGCCTGTGCCCATGCACCCAGGCGCTGAAAAATATTTCAAGGAGGCCGGCCTGCTCTAATTCCAGTTTCATCTTTTTTATGAAACGCCTGCACAGCACTTGTGCAGGCGTTTTTTTGTTGCCGTCTCGGCCTTCTTAGCGGGCACTGCAGGGCAAAGCCGACCGTAACTCCATCCCATATCAAAAAATCCATATTTGCAGCGACTTCCGCACATCCTGCCCGAATAGCGCCGGCCATGGAATCGATCTTACGCATAGCCGCCAAACATGGACAAACAGCTTGCTCAATCAGGGCACACCTGGTAGCAAGGTGACAATGTCACCCAAAACCAAAACAAAAGTACCTTCAAAAAGCTCCTGCCCAGAGAAGACAAGAGCTGCCGATACCCTTGCAGAACCGGCAAAGAAAACAGGGAAAAACAAGCGTCTAATTCTGTACCATGGGGCTATGCTTGTTTCCGCCTTCCTGGTTTCCACCTCCTTTAGCGTGGTCAAAGCCATCACCCCTTTATGGGATCCCCTACTGCTGACCTGCAGCCGCTTTGTCTTGGCCGGCATCCTGTTTTTGGGTCTGGTCCGTTTGCGACAAAAAATCACACTCCCCTGCCTGGCGGATTTTGTCAGATACAGCCTGATCAGCGCTACCCTAGTGCTGTTCTTCTGGTTGATGTTTGCAGCACTGCGCAGCACCACCCCACTCAATACGGCTGTCATCTTTACCATAGTGCCCGGTATATCCGGTATCTACAGCTGGCTGCTTCTGCGAGAGCGCTTACAACTGCACCGCCTTATTGCCCTCTTTCTGGCCATGGCCGGAGCTCTCTGGGTACTCTGTGATGCCAAACCCAGCCGTTTGCTGGCCTTGCACCTGTCCTATGGCGATCTCATTTTCTTCGCCGCTTGCCTGATCATGGCCGCCTATACCCCGCTGGTCAAGCGCTTGTACCGGGGAGAATCCATGCAGATCATGACCTTGTGGGTTCTCATAACCAGCTCCGCCTGGCTGCTCCTGCTCTCTCTGCCCAAAATGCACCTTGCCCTGCAACTACCCAACCTGCCTGCCACGGCAATGCTCGGCATTGTCTATCTTGCTGTTTTCACTACTATCATCACGTTCTACCTGACCCAATGGGCCACTCTGTTTCTTGGCCCCACCAGAGTTGCAGCCTATTCCTTCACCTATCCCGCCTTTATCCTGCTGCTTGAGTGGCTGCTTTACACCAGCCTGCCGTCATGGCCAACGCTTGTCGGCATTTTTTTCTTCTTCCTGCCGGCTATGTATGTGCTGCAACGAAAAGACTGATCTCACCTCTATAAAAAAAGGCTGTGCACGTTGTGCACAGCCTTTTCAATACCACCAACATATCACTGCCGGTTCCACCGGCCTGTCAGCTTTTCCTGCCGGAATCGGCGAGCGTATTCTAATCTTGTATCAAAGCACTACCTGTATCGGCTCTGACAAATCCTTCTCGGAGTACCGAATATACGCCTGTGTGGTATTTATCTCGCCTCCTCGGTACATTTTTTGATCTGGAATTGGCCTTAAGCAGCTTCGATCTTGAAGGTATCCACCGCCTCACGCAGTTCACGCGCCGTGTTGTTCAGAACAGACATCAGGCTGTCGGTCTCCTGGGTGGTGTTGGCGGTGGCAGTGCTCACCTCGCCTACCGCCACCATGCTTTCCACTACCTGCTCGGAACGCTGTGCCTGATCTGCAGCAGAACGGGTAATGGAGTC
>JAUNUN010000018.1 GCA_030538155.1 bacterium | reverse complement strand
CTGCCTGGCTCATGGGCCAGTGAAAAATGCTGAGTTTCATTAAGAGCCACTAAATAATATTTTGAATTTTTAAGAGTACTACAGTCGCTGCCGGTTTATAGTTGTATCGAAGATAACATTCAATCACTGATCCGACTTCAGCACGGCCAGAAAGGCGCGCTGGGGGATATCTACATTACCCACGGTTTTCATGCGCTTTTTACCGGCCTTCTGTTTTTCCAGAAGTTTGCGTTTACGCGAAATATCGCCACCATAGCACTTGGCAGTTACGTCCTTGCGCAGGGCGGAGATGGTTTCCCGGGCAATGATGTTGCCGCCGATGGCAGCCTGGATGGCGATTCTGAACATCTGGCGCGGAATCTCTTCCTTGAGACTCTCGCAGGCCTTCAGCCCGCGCTCCCTGGCCCGGCTGCGGTGCACCAGTTGGGACAGCGCATCCACCTGCTCGCCGTTGACCAGAATATCCAACTTGACCAGGTCACTGGTACGGTAGTCGGCCAGCTCATAGTCAAAGGAGCCATAGCCCTGGGTGATGGATTTGAGGCGATCGTAGAAGTCGTAGATCACCTCGGCCAAGGGCAGCTCGCAGGTAAACTCGATGCGGCCGGGCATGGGGTAATGATACTTGGTGTTCTCGCCGCGCCGCTCCATGCACAGAGTCATGAGCGCGCCCATGTAGCGCTCCGGGATGTGGATGGTGGCCTTGATATAGGGCTCCTCGATACGGTCGATGGTGGCTGGATCGGGAAAGTAGGAGGGGTTATCCACTTCAAGGGTGGTTGTGTTATTTAAATAGAAGATATATTTAACCGTGGGCACGGTAAGGATGAGCGAGATATCGAACTCCCGCTCCAGCCGCTCCTGCACCACCTCCAGATGAAGCAGCCCGAGAAAGCCGCAGCGGAAGCCAAAGCCAAGCGCTGCCGAGGAATCTTTCTGAAAGGTAAGGGCCGCATCATTGAGCTTGAGTTTTTCCAGGGCATTGCTGAGGTCTTCGTAGTCATCGGTGGATACCGGATAGAGCGAAGAAAAGACCACCTGCTGCACCTCGCGAAAGCCGGGCAGGGGTGCCGGCGCGGGGTTGTCTTTTACGGTGATGGTGTCGCCGGGCCGGGTGTCGGAAACTGTTTTCACGCCGGCAATGATATAGCCGACCTCACCTGCGCTGAGCTGCTTGGCAGGCTCGCGCCGCAGGCGGAAAAGGCCCAGTTCCTCCACCCTGTATTCCGCACCGTTGGACATAAAAACAATGGTGTCGCCACTTTGCAAGGTGCCGTTCATGATGCGCACCGAAATCACCGTGCCCCGGTAGGGGTCGTAGCTGGCGTCAAAAATCAGGGCTTCAAGGGGTTTGTTTGCATCGCCTGTCGGAGCGGGCAGGTGGGTGACGATTGCCTCCAGAAGCTCTGCCACACCGGCCCCGGTTTTGGCGGAGCAGCGCTGAATGGTGGCCGCCTCAAGGCCCAGGTCTTCTTCTATCTGGCCGGCAATTTTTTCGGGCTCTGCTGCAGGTAGATCTATCTTGTTGATAACCGGAATAATGTCCAGATCATTCTCCATGGCCAGGTACAGGTTGGCCAGGGTCTGGGCCTCCACGCCCTGGGCCGCATCAATGAGCAAAAGCGCGCCCTCGCAGGAGGACAGCGCCCGCGAGACCTCGTAGCTGAAATCCACATGGCCGGGGGTGTCTACCAGATTCAGGGTATAATTTTGCCCGTTTTGGGCGCGGTAGGGTAGGCAGATGGTTTGCGACTTGATGGTGATGCCGCGTTCGCGCTCAATATCCATGTTGTCAAGCAACTGATCCTTGTATTCCCGATCGGTCACCATGCCGCAGAGCTGGATGAGGCGGTCGGCCAGAGTGGATTTACCATGGTCTATGTGGGCAATGATGCTGAAGTTTCTAATGTTGTTCATGGGCGTCAAAGTGAAGGAAATAGGTATATGTCTGTACATTTATAGCACATAATACCGGGAAATTAAACAAGAGGCGGCGCAGGCAGATTACAGTGTTTTTTTTTTTTAATTCGAGTACACTTTGTTTATAAAAAGCCCACAGGGTGGTGGCCATCCTGTATCGGGCTTGTTTTTGTAGCTATTTTTAGGAACGGATGAAAGAAGAAGATACCATTGAACTGCAGGCTGAAGAACCAATGCATCAGCCTCTGGTTTTGTTAGAAAATGAAGAAAACCTTCCTGCGGTCAGTAATCCCGCCCTGCATCGTTATTTGCAGGAAATCAGCCAGTATGAGTTGCTTAACCGTGAAGAAACCGAGGACCTGGCCATCCGCTTCAAGGAAACCGGGGATCCCAATGCCGCCTACCGTCTGGTTTCTTCCAACCTGCGCCTGGTGGTCAAGGTGGCGATGGATTTTCAGAAATACTGGATGCAGAATTTTATGGACCTGGTGCAGGAGGGTAATGTTGGCTTGGTCCAGGCCACCAAGAAGTTTGACCCCTACCGCGGGGTGAAGTTCTCCTACTATGCCGCCTACTGGATCCGTGCCTATATCCTTAAATTTATTATGGATAACTGGAGGCTTGTAAAAATCGGCACCACCCAGGCTCAGCGCAAACTCTTTTTCAGCCTGAATAAGGAAAAGAAACTGCTGGAATCACAAGGTTTCAAGCCAGACGTGAAACTTTTGGCCGAACGCCTGAACGTCAAGGAAAGCGAAGTCGTTGAAATGAGCCAGCGCATGGATAACTGGGATGTTTCCCTGGAAGCGCCGGTACGAAACGACTCTGAAGACGAACAAAAAAGTTTTCTCCCCTCTGGTGACCCGGGCATTGAAGAAGTGGTGGCCAGCCAGCAGATGCGCGAGCGTCTGGGCGAGGTACTGTCCGCAATAGACGACAAACTCAATGAAAAAGAGCGGATGATTTTGCAGGACCGTCTGCTCACTGATGAACCTAAGACCCTGCAGACCATAGCCGATGAATTCGGTATTTCCCGGGAACGGGTGCGCCAAATTGAAGCCAATCTGTTGAAAAAACTGCGGCGGCAACTGGAAAAAGACTTGCCCGATATCCAGGACTTCCTTGACGGCGATGATATTGTTGCGGCAACCAGCCCGGCTGGACGCGATGAATAATTCCTTCATTTCCTGCATTATCTCTCCATGAAAGTACCCTTGCTTGATTTACAGCCGCAGCTTGAACAGTTACGGCCCCAGATGCTTGCCGCCCTGACCCGGGTGCTGGATTCCACGGGCTACATCCTTGGCCCGGAAGTAAGTGCCTTTGAAGAGCGCGTTGCCGCCTACAGCGGTACCTCTTTTGCTGTGGGCTTGTCCAGCGGCACCGATGCCCTGTTGGCAGCCCTGATGTCCCTGAATATTGGTCGGAATGATCTGGTTCTGACCACGCCCTACAGCTTTTTTGCGACCATGGGAGTGGTGCTGCGCCTGGGTGCCTGGCCGGTTTTTGTCGATATCGACCCCAAAAGCTTTAACATGGATGCGGATCAGGCTGAGGCCGTACTTGCAGCTGATCGTAAAAACGGACAACAGATCAAGGCCATCCTGCCGGTGCACCTCTACGGCCAGTGTGCCGACATGCAGCGTTTTGCCGCCCTCTCTGCCGAGTATGGTATACCGGTGGTCGAGGATGCGGCCCAGGCCATCGGCGCTGAATATCCCTTTGTAGAGCCGGATGGCACGGCGCAGTGGCGACGGGCCGGGAATCTGGGGCTGTGCGGTTGCTTTTCCTTCTTCCCCAGCAAAAACCTCGGCGGTATCGGCGATGGCGGCATGCTCACCACTTCAGACAGCGACTTTTCCGCTGTGGTACGCTCCATCCGCAACCATGGCGCAGAGCCCAAATACTTTCATCAGCGGGTGGGAGGCAACTTCCGTCTCGATGCCATTCAGGCGGCCGTGCTTGCGGTCAAGCTCGACTATTTAGATCAGTGGCATCAGGCCAGGGCCGAAAACGCCGCAATATACCGGCAACACTTCGCGGATTTGGGTCTGGTCAACAACCCGGTTGAACTGCCCATGGAGGTTTATGCTGAGGTCGCGGGCGCGGCTGAGCACCGTCATCATATATACAATCAGTTTATTATCCGTGTACCTGAGCGGGATGAGCTGCGCCGGTACCTGCAGGACAGGCAAATCGGCTGCGAAATCTACTACCCGCTCTGTCTGCACCAGCAGGAATGCCTGCCTGCCCAGGTGAGCCGCAACCAGCACTTCAGCGAGGCGGAGAAGGCGGCAGCTGGCTCCCTGGCCCTGCCGATCTATCCAGACCTTCAGGCAGAACAGATCGCCTACGTGGTGGAAATTATTAAAGAATTTTATAGCAGGGGCAGTTGATCGTATAGACGGCACCCTCCTTTTGTTGGCCGAATTCCCGCATACCCAGGCGGGAATTTTTTATTTTCAAGCACCGCAAAGGCATTACCGGTGCGCAACCCAGAACATGCAGCACGATCAAGGAGTGAAGAGATGGTTGAACGTATCCCGATGTCGGTAACCGGAAGCAAGCTGCTTCGCGAGGAGTTGGAGCGCCTGGAACGGGTGGAACGGCATGAAATCATAAAGGCGATAGAAACCGCCCGGGCCCACGGTGATCTGAGCGAGAATGCCGAGTATCATGCCGCCAAAGAACGGCAAGGCATGGTTGAGGGGCGGATCCTGTCTTTGAAGGACAAGCTGAGCCGTGCGGAAATTATCGACTGCTCAACGGTGCGAACGGATCGCGTTGTTTTCGGCACCATCATCACCCTCTTCGATGTGCTGACCGAAACGGAAGTCACCTACCAGATACTGGGGCCGGAAGAAGTTGACGTGAAAAAGGGGACCATTTCCTTTCTCTCTCCCTTGGGTAAGGCCCTTTTGGGTAAAGAGGAGGACGATGAAGTGGTGGTGAAAACACCGGGAGGTCTGCGCGAATACGAGGTGATCAGTATTACGGTCTCATCCACGCCCTGATGGCTGTGAGTGCCGGCGGGGTTATGCAGAATATGCGGAAGCGGCAGGCAGACTGAAGGCGTGCTGGAAGAGCAGGGCGAGTTGGTTGGTTGCATGGTTCAGATCTGCCCCGTTGACCAGCCACAGGCGTGAACTTTCGTCCAGCGCGCCAAAAAGGGCTAACGTTGCCAGTTCTACATCAATCTCGGGGCGGAATATCCCCTGTTCCTGTCCTTCGGCAATAATGGCGGCAATGATATCCGGATAAGCGCTGAAGGAACTGCTGCGGTACTCCCGAATCAATTTACTGGTCTGCCGCAGTTCTATATGGATCACTTCCGCCAGCGGCCGGTTCTTGCGCATGGCCTGCAGGTGGTGGCTGATGAAGATGACGAGTTTTTTTTGTACATCTTCTTCGGCATTGAGTAAGGTGCTGACCTCGTCAATGAGTTTTTCCGTTTCCTGTGCAAAAACGGAAAGGAGAATGTCGAGCTTATTGGTAAAGTACAGGTAGATGGTACCGTCTGCTACCTTGGCTTCCTTGGCAATATCGGAAATGCGGGCATTGAAGAAGCCCTTTTTGGCAAAGACCTTGGTTGCTGCAAGAATAATCTTGCGATGTTTGTCAGCAGATTTCATTTATTATGGAAAGCCAATTGGTTACGCAGGCCAATGAATGAGCATTCATTTTTTAGCGAAGGTACCAACTTCTTTGTTTTGCTGTCAAGTGAAATGACTGATGTGACAGGGCCGGTCCTGGCCCTGTTGCCGCATACGGGCGCGTAAACGCTCTTGGTTGGCGCGGCCTGAGCCGGATCGCCGCGCGTGAAGAGAAATAGAGTTATGGGGAAACCATGAAGATTCTAGTGATAGGCGGGGGAGGGCGTGAACACGCTCTGGTATGGAAGTTACGCCAATCCGATGCGCACCACGAGTTGTTCTGCGCGCCGGGAAATGCCGGTATTGCCGATTTGGCCACCTGTGTCGATATTGACGCCGGCAATATCCCTGCTCTGGTGGAGTTTGCCCTGCAGGAAAAGATCGACCTGACCATTGTCGGTCCGGAAGAACCGTTGACCAAAGGGGTGGTTGATGCCTTTCAGGAGCTTGGTCTGCGCATTTTCGGCCCGAACAAGAAGGCCGCCATCTTGGAGGGCAGCAAGGTCTTTACCAAGGATTTCCTGAAAAAATACCAGATACCCAGTGCCCGCTACCGCGCCTTTTCTGAAATCGAGGCGGCCAAGCGTTACCTGGATTTCATGATGTTTCCCTGCGTCATCAAGGCAGACGGCCTCGCCGCAGGCAAGGGAGTGATCATCGCCCAGAGTCGTGCTGACGCGGAGCAGGCCATAGAACTGATCATGCGGGACAAGGCCTTCGGCTCTGCGGGCGACCAGTTGGTGATCGAAGAGTGCCTACGCGGCGAGGAGGCCTCTTTTCTTGCCTTCACCGACGGCAAAACCGTGCTGGCCTTGCCCTCTTCACAGGATCACAAGGCTGCCTACGACGGCGACACAGGGCCCAACACCGGCGGCATGGGGGCCTATTCGCCGGCTCCGGTGCTCACGCCGGAAATGAAACAGAAGGTAATGGATGAGGTCATGTTGCCCGCAGTGCGGGGCATGGCTTCCGAAGGGCGGCCCTACAGCGGCATTCTCTACGCAGGGCTCATGATTGATGATGACCAGGTCAATGTGCTGGAGTTCAACTGCCGTTTCGGCGATCCTGAATGCCAGCCCCTGCTCATGCGTCTGCAGTCGGATCTGGTTGAGTTGTGCAATCACTGCATCGACGGCACGCTCGACAAGGCGCAGCTTGAGATCGACCCGCGGCCGTCGGTATGCGTCGTCATGGCCGCAGAAGGCTATCCGGGTGAGTACGAACGCGGCAAACCGATTGCCGGACTCAAACGGGCGGCGGCCATGGACAAGGTTGAGGTCTTCCACGCCGGCACTCGCCGAGAGGGCGAGCAGATCGTCACCAATGGCGGCCGGGTTCTTGGGGTGACAGCCATTGGCGATACCATTCAGGAGGCGGTAAAGGCTGCCTATGCCGGGGCTGATCTCATCCACTGGGAGGGAAGCTGGTACCGGCGGGATATCGGCTACCGGGCGCTCTGCCGTTTGTATGCCACCATCAAGCCGGTGGTCGGCATTGTCATGGGCAGTGAGTCGGATCTGCCGGTGATGCGGGCCGCAGGCGAATGGCTTGAGTCCATGCAGATCGGCTTTGAACTCACCGTCACTTCGGCGCACAGAACCCCGGAACATGCGGCTGCCTATGCCAAAGAGGCACAGGGTCGGGGGCTTAAGGTAATCATCGCGGGAGCAGGCATGGCGGCCCACCTTGCCGGGGTGATGGCCGCCCATACGACTTTGCCGGTCATCGGTGTGCCGCTCAATGCCTCCTCTTTGGGCGGTCTTGATGCGCTGCTCTCCACGGTGCAGATGCCGCCGGGTGTACCGGTCGCTACCATGGGGCTTGGCGCGCCGGGTGCGAAAAATGCCGCTATCTTTGCGGCGCGTATGCTGGCCTTAAATGATGCCAAGTTGCGTGAGCGGCTGGAGGAATACGCTGAGAATATGGCGGAAGAGGTTATTGCCAAGAACGACAAACTGAAGTGGTGAGGGACTGGCCCGCTACACTTGAGCCGATGAACGCGCAGTCGCTGGAGCTGGCCGTGCGGCTTCTGCGCTCTAGCGGCATCGTAGCCTTCCCTACTGAGACTTATTATGGCCTGGCCGTGGATCCCTTCAATGAACGCGCCTTGGAGCGCCTGTTCCTGCTGAAGGCGCGGCCCCAGGCCAAACCGGTTCTGGTGCTGGTGCGGGATGCATCTGATATTCCCCTTTTGGCAACTGAAATACCTGAGCTGTACAGGGGTTTGATGCAGCGTTTCTGGCCCGGCCCCCTGACTCTGATCTTTCCGGCGGCCGGCACCTTGCCTGCCTCGTTGACTGCTGGTACCGGAGGAGTGGGTTTGAGGCAATCTCCCCACTCGGTGGCGGCAAGGCTCTTGCGGGCCTTTGGCGGCCCCCTGACCGCGACCAGCGCCAATCGTTCCGGAGAAGCGCCGGCAACAGATGCCCGGCAGGCCTTGAGCCTTTTTTCAGACTATGAAGGTTTGGTACTTGATGGCGGGGCAACGCCCGGCGGGGTCGGTTCCACCGTGGCTGGTCTCTTTGACCGCAGGTTGCGCTGCTTGCGGCCCGGTAAAATTCCGTTTAGCGAGGTGGAGGCCAGCTCTACCAGGCTAACGTTTTCTTGAAGGAGAAGAACAAAATGAGGTCTTTGCCTGGTATGGCAAAGACCTCATTTTGTTCATACAGACTGTTCAACGAAAGCTTGGCTGTTTCTGTCGGGGCCGGTATTGAAAAAAGCCCGATTTTACACCAAAGCCCTGCTGAGCTTAAGGCCGGATGATTTCACAGTCACAGGCTGCATCTTCAATGTTGAGCAGGAGGAATTTGGCGTCATAGCCGTGTTTGATCAACTCGCTGTAGGCCATGTCGGCACGGGCGCCGGTGGCGCAGTGTACATAGAGCTTCTTGTCCTTGGGCAATTCGTTCAAGCGCTGAGGGATTTCATCCAGCGGGATATTGATGGTGTTTTTGAACCGGCCCAGTTTGGCCACTTCATCCTTGGTGCGGGCGTCCACGATGATGGCACTCTTGTCTTCACCGCTGGCCACTTTGCGGAAATCCTCCAGGGAAACCTCACCCTTGCCGAGCTGACGCACCCAGCGGATTTCGGTGTTGTAGATCGGGCCCTTTTCAATAGCGCCGCCACGTTTTACCCAGCCCTCATAGCCGTCTTTGACCAGGGACACGAACTTGAAACCCTCGTCTCTGAGTTCAGCCACCAGGCCCTTTGGTTCCTGCTCGCCATAGAGCACCAGTGGAGCGTTACGGGCCACATCGTTGAGTTTTTCGAAGAGCTGATCCTGGGGAACATTGTAGGTTCCCTTGATCCTGCCGTTTTGCGCGGTTTGCGGTGCGCGTACATCCAGGAGAACCACATTGCCGTTCAGGATAAAATCATCATCGGAATAGGCGGGCAGACCGGCCTTGGTCCATTCGGGTTCGCCCTCATGATAGACAAAAACATTGGTGTAACCTAGATCCCTGGCAATGGCGGCTGATGCCGGAGAAAAGGGGCAGGTGACGCCGCCGCAGTAAAAGACCAGGGGTACGGATGTATCCGCAGGCAGAACAGCGGCTTTTTCTTTTTCCAGTTTGGCCTGGGGAATGGAGTGAGCGCCGGGCAGATGGGCCTGCTTGTAGCGGGCTGTAGGCCGGGAGTCAACCAGAAAAACTTTGGCGTCTTTTTCCAGCAAGGCAACCAGTTCCGCTGTTTTGATTTCGGACACGCCTTCAGGAATAGTGGCGATTTTCCTCTTCACTTCGGTGGCGTACGGGGTATCTCCCTGCATGGTATAGGTAATCACGCTGGGTTCGCCCTGAATGGCGTCCTGCATGCCCTTGGTTTTGTCGTCAAACCGGATGAGCATGGATTTCGCGGATTCGCCGCTGCCCACTTCCAGGGAGATGGATTTGGCTAGGTTGGAGATGCCCTTGATGTTGCCGGTGACGGTCTGCCCGTTTTGTTCGGCCGCCGCCTGCTTTGTCTCTGCCGGCCCGGCAGCCGTGTTGGACTGTTTTGCGGGCGCACAGCTCACCGAGAGCAGCGCGAGGGCAAAAAGAACAGGGATAAAGCGGAGTTTTTTCAGATGGTTGTGCATTCCTACCTCCTTGGATTAGTGCTTTTTTCTTGCTGTGACCATGATTGCGAACTAATACTAGCTATTCATAATCGCTCTTGTCCGATTATCAAGTGAAATTATTTGGCCTTCGTCTCCTTGCCCTTTTGCCTGGATCTGGCCTGCTCTGATTAATTTTTATAGAAAATACTAATTATACCTATTAAAAAGAGAGGTATGGACAGCCTATCTTCCTGCAAAATACTGATTTTTGAAGACGATGCTGCCATTCGCAGCATGCTGAGCGATTTCTTCTCCGCCCAGGGGGCTCTGGTTATAACCGCCGCAGACGGTAAAAACAGTCTTGAACGCATCAAAAAGGAAAAACCGGATTTGATTGTTCTGGACGTGGTTATGCCCTTTCAAAGCGGTTTGGCCGTTTTGCGGGAACTGCGGGCTGCAGGCAACCAGGTGTCGGTCTTGATGCTCACGGAAAAGGATACGGTCGACGACAAGGTCATCGGGCTTGAACTGGGCGCTGATGATTATCTGGCCAAACCCTTTGATCCCCGGGAATTGCTGGCCAGGGCCAGGGTTTTACTGCGCCGCGCGCGGCAGGAGACGAACCTGAAACAAACGGTTCGGCCTGTCCTGAAACTGGGTGGCCTACGTATTGATCCGGTCAAACGAGAGGTGACGGTGCGTGGAGCAGGCCCTCTGACCCTGACCAAAACAGAATTTGATCTGCTCCTTGATTTGGCGGAACATGCCGGCTCCATCCGCAGTTATGCCCAACTCATGCGGGAGGTGCTGGGGTACGACCCTGAGGTGGAATCCAGGGCGCTGTCGATGCACATAGCCAATATACGAAGAAAGCTTGAAGAGATCGGCGTGGACAAGGGTATACGGATCCGCACCGTAGTTGCTATCGGCTATGTCCTTGCCGTTGGCGACGAGGTTTGAAGGTTTACTGGGAGGAACGCCATGCAAAATTGTGATTCGTTGCGCCGTTTGCAGCATATTGGATATGTGTTGCTGTGCCTGTTGATCTTGGTCACTTTAACGCCGGGCAGTTCCGGTGCAGCAACGAAAAAGAAGCCGGACGATCTGGTTCCCCTGCAGGTGGCGGCTGGAACCAATCTGATAGAACTTGCCCGTGAGTACTGTCACAAGCCGGATTCCTGGAAGACCATTGCCCGAATAAACAAGCTGGAGCCGCCCTATATTATCTATGCCTACCGCGAGATAGACGTGCCCCTGTCTTTGCTGAAAATAAAGGCGCTCTCGCTTGAGGTGGTCACGGTCAGCGGCGAGGCGGTACTTGAAAAAAGGAACGGCAAGCCTACTAGGCTGAGTTCGGGCGACCGCATGACGCCGGGAGACACCATCATGACCGGGGAGGAGGCCTTTGTGCAACTGCTCTTTCCCAATGGCGTCTATACCCGGCTTGATCCGGATTCTGCCCTGACCCTAAGCTATCTCTTCAGCCTGAGCGACGGCAAAATAAAGGCCGAAGCTATTCTCGCCCAGGGCAGGCTTACCCATAGCCTAGACAAAAAACTGCGCTTTAACGACAGCATGCGTACCCGCACCCCGGTGGTGATCACCGGCATCCGGGGGACTGAATACCGACTGAAGACAGAAGAGGCACAGGCCACCACGGTGGAAACCCTGGCGGGTGAGGTAACTGTGCGGGCGGGGGCAAAAAGTGTGCGGCTGCGGGCCGATCAGGGAGTACGGGCGCAAAGGGGGACAATCC
The DNA here is from genome assembly GCA_030538155.1 of bacterium. Taxonomy (GTDB): domain Bacteria; phylum Desulfobacterota; class Desulfobulbia; order Desulfobulbales; family Desulfobulbaceae; genus Desulfobulbus. The sequence continues at coordinate 40,239 of JAUNUN010000018.1, read as the reverse complement.
TGGGGCCGACCCGGCCTTTGCCGCAACCTCCTGCCGCCGCTCCGCTTGAAAGCGTGTATCGCACCCTGCCGCTCCAGGTGCAAGTGCCGGCGCAGGCAGGCGTCCGAGAGGTGAAGTTGCGCTTGAGCAGCGATGAAGCCGGCCGGGCCACGGTCTATGAGCACAGCGCCAAGGCCGGTGCTCCGCTCAAAGTGCAGGAGTTGCCGGATGGCCGCTACTTCGCCTTTTTCACCTCAACCGACAAAAATGGTTTTGAAAGCAGGGAGCAGGGGCCGCAGCCGCTGGTCATCCGCACCATGCCGCCACCGCCCATGGTGATTGCTCCCCGCAAGGGCTCTATTCAGTGGGGCACGATCGCCCAGGCCAACTGGCTGGAGTCGGATCAGGCGGTGCGTTACCGGGCCCAGATTGCGCGGGATGTCGATTTTACCGATATCGTGGATGAGCGTGAACTCAAAGAGCCCACCTATTCCAGCCCTGAACTGAGCCCGGGTTCGTACTATATCAGGGTGCAGGCCCTGGCCGCAGATGGTTTTACCTCAAACTTCTCCGCCCCGCTCAACTGGGAGCAGCGGGAGGCCCCAGCCATGAGCGGCATGGAGAGTACCAGCGACGAGCCGCCGGTGCTGCAATGGCCCTCCATGGGTGAAAACTGGCGCTACGATATCCAGGTGGCGCGGGACAAGGAATTCACCGAGCTTCTGATCGACCAGCGTAATCTGGCCGCAACATCGTATACCTTCCCCGATAAGCTCGACCCGGGCAAGTACTACATCCACCTGCGCGGCTTTGAGCAGGGAAAGCCGGCCACTCCCTGGACCCCAACCCAGACCATGACCGTCAAAAACAGGCCCAAGGTGCTTGAGGGCAGCCTCATCGGCGCGCTGCTGCTGGGCGTGGTGCTTTTGTTGTAGCGGCCCGGCAAACAACGCTTATGTACGCAGCAGTTCGTCGCCTGACCGCACCGACCCTGGCCCTATTTCTGCTTGTTCTTTTGCTGCAGAGCGGTGCACGACCGATCTTGGTCAACCAGGGCATGGATTTACTCTTTCGGCTGCGGGGGCCGCTGCCGCCGGATCAGCGTATCGTGATCGTGGGGGTGGATGAGGCCAGCCTGCAGCAATACGGGCAATGGCCCTTTGCGCGCGAACTCCATGCGGAACTCTTGGTTCGGCTGCATGGCGCAAGAGCAGTTGCCTTTGACTTCCTCTTTCCGGAAGCGGGCGCGGATGACGCTGTTTTCAGCGCCGCACTTGCCCAGGGGCCACCAACTGTGCTGGCCGTGGTCGCAGACGGGGGGGGCGGCTTGCTCAAGCCCAGCCCCAGTATTAGCGGCTATCACGGCATTGGTCATATCGAGACCATGCTCTCCGGCGATGGCATCGTCCGCCAGGTGTTTCTTGGAACCAGCCGGGGAGCACCGGCCTTCTCCACCAGTCTGACACAGGTTGCAGGCGAAGCGCTCAAACTCGACGATGTAGAAGAGACAGCGCGCATAATTAATTATTATGGGCCTGAATCGACCTTTCTCACCCTGTCTTACCGGGATGTGCTGGAAGGCCGGTATGCCGCCGAGATTTTCAAGGGACGCTATGTGCTGGTGGGGGCGCAAGCCCTGGGCTTGGGAGACTCCCATGTTACTGCCTTTACCCGCGTCACTCCCACGCCGGGCATTGAAATTCAGGCCAATATCCTTGCCAACCTGCTCAACACGAGCTTTATCCGGCCTGTTAACTGGCTGCCCGCCGCCCTGGTCTCTCTTTTCGCTGTTCTGCCGCTTGTTCTCTGGCCGCTTGCGGGCGAGCGCCGCAATGTATTGCTCAACCTAGCCCTGAGCGGGGCGGTGGCCGGCAGCGCTTATCTGCTCTTTCAGCGACATTTCTTTTTTGATTACTTAAGCCCGCTTGTTTTTCTCCTCTTCACCTATCTTTTTTATCTGCTGCAGGAGCTGATCAATGCGGCTAGGCACATCCTCAATCAGGCCAGGAAGTTCGACCGTCAGCTCGACGAACGCTTGCAACTGGTCTATCATCCCCACCGCACTGCCGCTGCAGCCGGAAAACGCAGCAATCATCATGCCCTGCCCAGCCCGGCCGGCATCCAGGATCACCTTAGCCGCCTACAGGAGGCTGCGGCTGCCTTGAGCTTACAGCATCATTTCCTGGAAAACCTGCTCAACAGGGAACTGCCGCCCCTGATTCTTTGGGATACAGAAAGCGGTGAGCCGGTTTTTGCCAACACCGCCTTCAGGGAATTCTGGCAGGCCTTTGCCGCCGGCGAGGGGAATGATTTACCTGCCTTGCCTAAATTTGTTGAGCATATACAGCCGAGGCCCAGCGAGGGCGCGATACCGCCGCCCAGCAGCAAGGACAAGCTCCTCCAACTCTTTGACCTGCAGGTGCGGATGCCTGCTTCCGGCCGCCGCTATCTCCAGGGCAGCATGCACCACCTGCTGGCGCCGGGTACGGGCTTTACAGGTAACCTGGTGCTCTTGCAGGATATCACGGAAATAAAGGAGCTGGAGCGGGTCAAGGATGAGGTGGTTTCCATTGTCTCCCACGAACTCAAACAGCCACTGACCGTGATCCTTGGCTATGGGCAGATGTTAAGCGAAGACCTGGACGGGCCCAGCCGCAGCTATGCGCAAAAGATTTGCAGCCAGGCAGAGAGGCTCAACCGGATGATTCTGGACTTTCTCGATATTGCCCGCCTTGAAAGCGGCAGACAGCAGGTGAAACGTTTCCCCTTCCCCTTGCCGCGCATGGTGGCTGAGACGCTGGAGACCATCCAGACCGCGGCGGTGAAAAAGGGCATACAGGTGCGCCCGGATATGCCGGAACAGACCACGCCGTATAGTGGTGACGAGGCCCTGCTTGTACATGCGCTCCTGAACCTTTTGGACAATGCCGTCAAATTCAGCCCGGCCGGGACGGTGGTTGAGGTGAGCTTAAGGGAAGAGGCGGATCGTTTCGTTATACAAGTGGCAGACCAGGGGCCAGGCATCCCAGAAATGGAACGCCAGCGTGTTTTCGGTAAATTCCAGCGGGGTTCCCGCACGGAACAGGACGAGGGCTTCGGTCTGGGCCTGCACCTGGTGCACCAGATCATCGAGGGCCATGGCGGCAGCATCGAAGCCCTGGCTGTTCCAGTGGGAGCCACCTTTGAAATAGTGTTGCCCAAGGAGGTCGAGGCGGCTGCCGCTCCTGTGGTGGCATAGCCCATACCGACCCGTATCTTTGCCCTGTTTGTATCCTGTTCCAGATCAAGGGAAATCTATCAGCAAGGCTTTGGCGAATGCGACGCAGGCATACAAACAGCTGCGTTCTGCGAGCATTCGTCAAAGCTGGGAAAGCCGTTGCAGGCATCGCCTTGCAGTACCCTGATATGGATTGCAATTACTCCACAGTCACACTCTTGGCCAGGTTCCTGGGCTGATCCACATCACAGCCGCGCCGGGCGGCAATCTCATAGGCAAGTAGTTGGACCGGCAGGGCGTAGAGGATGGGGTTGAGTTCCTCATGCACCTTGGGCAGAAAAATATGGTGCCTGCTCAGCTCGGCCAACTGGCTGTCACCCTCGCTGCCCACCACAATCAACCGGGCCTGCCGGGCTTTAATTTCCTGAACATTGGAGATGGTTTTTGGGTAGCTGCTGTCTTGTGGGGCCAGGGCCAGTAGCGGCATATCGGCATCTATCAGGGCGATCGGCCCATGCTTCAGCTCACCGCCGGCATAGCCCTCGGCATGGATATACGATGTTTCCTTCAACTTAAGCGCGCCCTCCAGGGCAATGGGGTAGTTCAGCCCCCGACCAATAAAGAGAAAATCCCGCGCTTCGTAGTAGGATTCTATTATTGCCTGCATATTTTTCTGCATGGGCTTGATGAGCGCGCTCATTACGTCAGCCAGCTGAATCAGCTGCAGGCCCAGCTCCTTTTGCACTGCCGGGTCAATGCTCTGCCGCAGTTGAGCCAGGTAGAGGGTAAAGAGAAAGAGGGTGGTCAGCTGGCAGGTAAAGGCCTTGGTGGAGGCCACGCTAATTTCCGGGCCGGCATGGGTATACAAAATACCATCCGCCTCCCGGGCCATAGTGGATCCCACCGCATTGCAGATGGCCAGCACCGGGGAACCAAACTGGGCTGCCCGCCGCATCCCGGCCAGGGTATCGGCGGTTTCGCCGGATTGGGAAATGACCAGGGTCAGCACCTGTTCGTGCAACAACAGGTGCCGGTAGCGGAATTCGGAAGCAATATCCACCTCCACTGGAATGGCGGTCCACTTCTCCAGCCAGTATTTGGCGACCAGGGCCGCATGCCAGGAGGTGCCGCAGGCCACCAGCACGATGCGCTTGATCCCGGTCAGCACCTCGTCGCTAATGCCCAAACCCGGCAGGAGGATGCGGCCTGTTTCCGGCATAATGCGGCCGTTGATGGTGCTGCGAATGGCGATGGGCTGTTCGTAAATCTCCTTCAGCATAAAATGACGGTGTCCGCCCTTTTCTGCCATGGTGGCAGTCCAGTCGATGGTGGTGCTCTCTTTGTGCACCTCGCTGCCGTCTGCCAGTTGACGAATGCTGTACTGCCCCTTACCCAGCACGGCCAGCTCGCCGTCATCTAAAAAAACAACCTCGCGGGTATAGGGCAACAGGGCCGGAATATCCGAGGCCAGGTAGCAGGCTTCGGCGTCAGTGCCCAGCACCAGCGGGCTTTGCCGGCGGGCAGCCACTATGGTTTCCGGATCCTTGGCCCACAGCACGGCCAGGGCGTAGGACCCCTCTACCTGGGCCAGGGCGGCACGCGTGGCAGCCGCCAGATCATCTATTAAATGCTCTTCAATAAGATGGGCCAGTACCTCGGTGTCGGTTTCGGAGCAGAATGTGTGGCCCTTCTGCTTCAGCGCTTCTCGCAGGCTGCTGTAATTTTCAATAATGCCGTTGTGCACCACCACCAAATCACCGGTGCAATCGCTGTGCGGATGGGCGTTGAGCTCGGTGGGCGCACCGTGGGTGGCCCAGCGGGTATGGCCCAGACCGATGGAGCTTTCCACCCCAATATGGTCGTCGAGCACGGCCTCCAGTTCGCTGAGCTTGCCGGACGCGCGGTGTCGCACCAGGCGGTTTTGGTGGTTGTAGACAATACCGGCAGAATCGTAGCCCCGGTATTCCAAACGCCGCAAACCGGCCAAGAGCACCGGCACCACCTTCCTTGTTCCCACATATCCTACAATGCCGCACATGGCTTATCCCTTGAAGTAATGATCATGGTTGAAAACAGCCTAAATCCCGATTCCCGGTTATGCCAATGCCACATCAAAGCGCTTAAAGCGCTATCGGTGCTTTTTGATCCATTTCGGTTGATCCGGACCTGGAATTATACCGGGCTAAAATAAAAAAACACAGTACCCTTTTTTGGCGTTTCAGCCATTTCTTTTTTGCAACCGGATTGCTTCCAGATTCCAGCACCGTCACTGTCTGCGGACTAAGCCGGTCGCTCGTGCAAAAGCCGGCACAAATTGTCTAAAATTGTATTTACAAAACATGTTGGCCGGGTATGTTCGTAGCATCATCAATTGAACCTGGAAGCACCTATGGATGATCGCGCCAAACTCAAAGTCCTGCTTTTGCAGAAGTCGTGCCGTACCGGCACCTTTACCCTCACCTCCGGCAAAACCTCGGATTTTTATGTGGACGGCAAGCAGACCACCCTGGATGCCGAAGGGGCCTATCTCTGCGGCCGCCTGCTCTACCAGTTCATCCGTGAGCACAGCGAGCCCCTGGCTGCAGTCGGTGGCATGACCCTGGGCGCTGATCCGCTGGTAACTGCCGTCTCCCTGGTAAGTTTTTTGGAACATGCGCCCATCCCCGCCTTTATCGTGCGCAAGGAGGCCAAAGGGCATGGCACCGGCAACTTTATCGAGGGTAAGAGCAATCTGACTCCCGGATCCCTAGTAGCCCTGGTTGAAGATGTGGTCACCACGGGCGGCACCCTCTTGAAGGTGATCGATCGGGTTGAGGCCGAAGGTTTCAAGGTAGGCCTGGTGGCCACCATTGTTGACCGCGAGGAGGGTGGGGCTGCCGCACTTGCGGCCCGTGGATATCCGCTTAAAGCTGTGTTCACCAGGGCGCAACTGTTGGCAGGAGGTTGAACATGGAATGCAAAGAATGCCGTCAGCCGCTCAGGGTTGAGCGGCGTTGCCGCCGGATCCGTCTGCAATGTCCGGCGTGTAAAAAAGAGTACCAGATCCACGAGGTTGCCGCCGAACTTGATGCGGCCATGGAGAAGGAGCTGGAGCGGTACTCCTGCATCATCTATGACTGATTCCATCTCCATATCAAAGCCCTATCTGTGTCGGCTTCAGCAAATGCTCCTCGGGGTACCTGTATGTACGCCTGCGTCGCATTTGCCTCGCCTCCTTGATATTTTCTTTGATCTGGAAATGGAATGAGAGCATGATTCCGGTAAAGGTCTATGTGCAGGATAGCGGACGGGCGCTTTTGGTATGCCCGAGTTGCGGCCTTGTCCATGAGCTGGATGCCGCCAAATACCGGAACCAATCCCACACCCTTACCGTCCGGTGCCGCTGCCGCAATACCTTGAGTATTTCGCTTGAGTTCAGGGGCCAGGCCCGCAAGGAGGTGCGGCTCGAAGGCTCCTTTAGATCGCGCAACCCAGCCTCTTCAGCCGGCGGCAGCATGATCATCTACAACCTTTCCCGCACCGGTATTGGTTTTTCCGTCTTGAGTGGGGAGGAACCACGAATCGGGGAGAAGCTGCGTCTGGAATTTCAGCTCGATGACCGCAAGGCCGGCATCATCATCAAGAATGCGGTGGTCAAGTCAGTGCACGACCAGATTATTGGCTGCGCCTTTGATGACCACGGCGAATTGGCAGGTGCCCTGGGCTTTTATCTGCAGGGCTGAAACGCGTCCATCGTTTCTTCAGATTGTTCTTTATCCCGCAAAAGGCTGCTGCGCCTGAGCCAGGCCGCGCAGCATGGTCTGCGCCCGTTCGATCAGCGGGTGGAGGCTCTCTCGCTTATTGGCGCTGATGGCAATGTCGCCGTCTTTCACAGCACTTTCCCGCTCCTCCGCGTCCAACAGGTCCATCTTGTTCAGCACCCGCAGGCAGGGGATATCGTCCAGTTCCAGTTCGGCCAGGAGCGAGTCCACCACTTCAGCCTGTTGCCGCCAGGAAGGGTTTGAGCGGTCAATCACATGTACCAGTACATCCGCCTCGTGCAGCTCCTCCAGGGTGGAGGCAAAGGCCTTGAGCAGACCTGCGGGCAGGTTGCGGATAAAACCCACCGTATCGGTGACGATCACCTCCATGTCTTCGGGAAAGCGCAGGCGACGGCTGGTTGGGTCCAGAGTGGCAAAGAGCATGTCTTCCGCCAGAATGCCGCTGTCCGTTAAAGTATTGAGCAGGGTGGACTTGCCGGCATTGGTATAGCCCACCAGAGAAATAACCGGCACCTCCCGTTTGCGGCGGCGCCGGCGACGGTGGTAGCGTTGCCGGCCCACGTTTTCCAACTCCTTGCTCAGGCGGGCCAGACGGTCGTTAATGCGGCGCTTGTCGATTTCCAGCCGGGTTTCGCCGGGGCCACGCGCGCCAATGCCGCCGGTGAGGCGGGAGAGGGCATCGTCTCTGGTAGTCAGTTGGGGCAGCAGGTATTTGAGCTGGGCCATCTCGATTTGCAGCTTGCCCTCCCTTGAGGTGGCGCGGCCGGCAAAGATGTCGAGGATGAGCTGGGTGCGGTCGATCACTCGCAGATCGGTGTGGTCGGTAACCGAGCGGGTCTGAGAGGGGCTGAGCTCCTGATCAAAGAGGAGCAGGTTCGCACCCAGGCGTACGCTCATCAGCATGATCTCCACCAGCTTGCCCCGGCCCAGGATAAAGCGCGGATGCATCTGCCGCCGCCGCTGGATCACCTCGGCCAGCACGATAACCCCTGCGGAGCGGGCCAGTTCGGCAAGCTCCGCCATGCTCTCCTCGGCCTCGTGGCGCGGGCTGGTGCTGACCGAGACCAGGATGGCCCGGTCTTTGCCGCTATCTACTTCCCTGAGCGGGCGGCTGCGGGAAAATTCCTCTTCCAGTGCCTCGATAAGGGCAATGCAGGAAACACTCTGGTTGGCGGGGTGTACCGGCTCCAGTTCAGCCCAGTCCCGATCCTGGTCGCGCTGCGGGATGAGATGGGCGGTGTAGAGCAGATCCGGCAGATCACCGCGCACACTCAGGACGGAGATCATGTCTAGGCGAAGGCAGGCCAGATCCATGATGTCTTCTTCATTCAGGCCGGAAGCGCTGAGCACGGTGTGGATGCAGCGCAGACCGCGTAAACGGCTGCCACTGCCGCTGCCTGGCAGGGCTGGAATGGTGATGCGGTTGAAATCGCCCACCAGAACCGCCTCAATCTGGCCTGAGCGGTGCACCAGGAGACCCACCTGGCGGTTGAGTTCGCTGGAAATGGCGGCCAGTGCTCTGGCGGTATCGCGGTCGATAATCTCATCCGGCGCAATCCGTTTCTGCGCCAAACGTTCCAGGGCCCGCCACTGTACTGGCTTGAGCCCGCTGGTATTACCACTGATATTGCTGATGTTTTGCTCCTCTAGAATAATTCCATTCCCATATCAAAGCCCTATCTGTGTCGGCTTCGACAAATGCTCCTCGGAGTACCTTAAGTACGCCTGTGTCGCATTTACCCAGCCTCCTTGATATCATCTTTGATTTGGAAATGGCATAAGCCGTACCGGGGATTCAGCACGGGGCCTGGCCGGGGCTGCGCGGAAAGAGGATGGCTTCGCGGATGTTCTGCATGCCGGTGCAAAACTGCACCAGCCGTTCAAAACCCAGGCCAAAACCGGCATGGGGCACGGAACCGTAGCGCCTCAAGTCAAGATACCAGCCGTATTGAGCAAGATCCAGCCCGGCAGCCTGCATGCGTGCCTGCAAAAGATCAAGCCGTTCTTCCCGCTGACTGCCGCCGATCAGCTCGCCAATGCCCGGCACGAGCAGATCCATGGCAGCCACGGTTTTTTCCCCCTCATCCAGGCGCATATAAAAGGGTTTGAGTGCAGCCGGGTAGTTGGTAATAAAGAGCGGGCCCTGCATCAGTTCTTCGCAGAGGTAGCGTTCATGCTCGGCCTGCAAGTCCATGCCCCAGTGCACTGGGAATGTAAAATTGCGGCCAGACTGTTCAAGCGCGCTGATGGCCTCGCTGTAGGTAAGGCGTCTGAATTCCTGGGTTTCAAGCTGGGAGAGTTTATGCACCAGGCCCTGTTCGATGTGGCGCTCAAAGAGGGCGAGATCTGCTTCGTTTTCCTTGAGCAGGGCGCTCGTAACAAAGCGCAGCAGGTCCTCGGCTACCCGCATATTGCCTTCAAGGTCGCAGAAGGCCATTTCCGGCTCCACCATCCAGAATTCGGCCAGATGGCGGGTGGTGTTGGAGTTCTCGGCTCGGAAGGTGGGGCCAAAGGTGTAGACCCGGCTGTGGGACAGGGCATAGACCTCTGCCTGGAGCTGGCCGCTGACGGTGAGGCCCGCATGTCGGCCGAAAAAGTCCCGGCTGTAGTCAGGGTCTGTTCCAGTACCAGCGGCAAGAGTGGTGACGGTGAACATTTCGCCCGCGCCCTCACAATCCGAGGTGGTGATAATCGGGGTGTGCACCTGGATAAAACCTTGCTCCTGAAAGAAGCGGTGAATGGCGAAGGAAAGTGTGTTGCGGATGCGGGCAACAGCACCCAGGGCATTGGTGCGCGAGCGCAGATGGGTGATGGTGCGTAGAAACTCGAAGCTGTGCCGTTTTTTCTGCAGCGGATAGCTGGCGCTGTCCGCCTCGCCCAGTATGGTAATGGCTTCTGCCCGCAGTTCCAGGCGCTGGCCCTTGGCCGGAGAGGGCAAAAGACGACCGCGCACCCTCAGGGCTGCTCCGGTGTTGAGCTGCCGCTGCAGAGTCTGCCGGCCCTCAAGGCTGTCTTCCACCAGAACCTGCAAATTTTGCAGGGAGGAGCCGTCGCTGAGTTCCAGAAAGGAGCGGCTGCCCGAGTCGCGCCGGGTGCGCAGCCAGCCGCTGACTTCCAGCATCTGCTCCTGCGGCTCCATGGCGAGAACTTGGGTAATGCGGGGCGGAAAAAGGCTTGCGAGTGATGACGATGCGGAATGCTTCATAGTGTGGATGAAAAGCGGCAGGACTGCCGGCGGCAGCCCTGTACGTTGATGTTCAGATGCGAGCAGGCGGTGTGGCCGGTAGGGTGTCGCCATCGCAGCGCAGCCCGACAACCACCATGCCTGCCTTGTCGGCTGCGGCAACCATGGCCTCGCGGTCAAAGAGCAGGGATTGCCCGGCTTCAACCGCCAGCACCTCGGCCTTGACTTCGGCCATGGTGCTGATGGTGACAAGTCCGGTGGCAGGCAGATCAAAGCGGAAATCCTGACCGGGCTTGCGCAGTTTGACTACCACTGCGCCCGAACCGGCAAGCTGGCCGCCGCGGCGGATGGCGGCATCCGTGCCCTCGATGGCCTCAACCGCGAGAATGCTGCGTTCCCGCACCACCACACATTGGCCGATGTCCAGTTTGCCTATGCCCCAGGCAATGCGCCAACCAAAGCGGATGTCTTCCATCTGGCTGCTGCTGGGCCGTTTTTTGCTGAGGATGCCTTCCGGAAAGAGCAGGTGGCCAAGAAAACGGGTGGAGGCAATAACCTCGATGCCTTCCTCGGCCAGCACATCCGCAATGGCCCGCAGGATAGAGTCGTCCAGGCGGATATCAATTTTGTTCCACAGACTCAGACCCTTCCAGTCAGGCAGAATATCATGGAAAATCCGCGTCTTGGTGATGGTACCGGCAAAGGCCGCCTCAGTCACCAAGTGCTGGTGAAAGTGGCGGATAATTTTACCAAGCTGGCCCAGTTTCACCCAGATCAGCTCATCGGCCAGGTCGGCCAAGCGCGGATCGGTTTCATTAGTGTGGGCCACGGCCACAACTCGGTGGCCCAGCTTGCGGGCGGCCTCGGCAAAGAGCAGCGGAAACTGGCCGCCACCGGCAATAAGGCCAATCGGAGGGAGGGTTTGTTCAGTCATCGCTGGTGCGTTTAACGACGCCGCGCTTGCTGGACTGGAAAAAATCCACCATCACCTGCACTTCCGGGCAGTCATTCATCTCGTTTTGCAGCTTGAACAGGGCATCTTTCAGCAGAAGCTGGGGCGAGCGGAAAAGGATTTTGAAGGCCTCCTCCAGGCTGGCAATGGTGGCGCGCTCCATGCCTGAGCGGCGCAGGCCGATCTTGTTGATGCCGGAAATACGCATCTGATTGCGGATGCCTTCCATGAGCACATAGGGGGGGACATCCAGGCCAATGCCCGACATGCCGCCCACATAGGCAAAATCACCGATGCGGCAGAACTGATGCACCGCCACTAGGCCACCCAGGTTGGCATGGCTGCCGATTTCCACATGCCCGGCCAGGGTGGCCAAGTTGGCCATGATCACATGATCAGCCAAGAAACAGTCGTGGGCTATGTGGCAGTAGGCCATGATCATGTTGTTGTTGCCGATCCAGGTTTTACCTCGGCCCGAAGGCGTACCTCGGTGGATGGAAACATACTCGCGGATCTGGTTGTTGTCGCCGATGAGCAACTCCGTGGCCTCACCCTTGTAGCGCAGATCCTGCGGCGGTGCGCCAATGGAGGTGAAGGAACCGATAACGTTGTTCCGGCCGATGGTGGTGTGGCCGGACAGCACCGCATGGGGGCAGACATGGGTGCCCGCGCCGATGCGCACCGGCCCGTCGATAATAACGTAGGGGTCAATCTGCACCGAGCTGTCCAACTCGGCCTTGGGGTCAATGACGGCAGTGGGATGGATGGGCATTATATATAGTCCTGGAAAACTGTTGCCTTAAATGCGGTGATATGGGCTGCGTTGCGTGGGTCGTGTATCGATTATTTGCAGCTTAGGGATAGCTGGCCATGAGTTCGGCTTCAGTGACCAGTTGGTCATCCACATAGGTTTTTCCGGTCATCTTGATCACCCGACCCTTCTGCTTGAGCATCTCCAGCTTGTAGACCATCTGATCGCCGGGATAGACAATCCTGCGGAAGCGCGCCTTGTCCACTCCGGCAAAATAGACCAGCTTGCCCATCAGGGCAGGTTCCGAGAGGCAGGCGAGGATGCCGCCGGTCTGGGCCATGCCTTCCAGTATTAGGACACCGGGCATCACCGGCTCACCGGGAAAGTGACCCAGAAAGAACATCTCATTTATGGTGACATTCTTGATGCCGGTAATGGTTTTGCCCGGCTCCAGTTCCGTAATTCTGTCCACCATGAGGAAAGGATAGCGGTGGGGCAGGATCGCCATGATGGCCTTGGTGTCCAGCGGCAACTGTACGCTTTGTTCCATGCTTATTTCTCGTGTTGTTCTTGAGTATTGTCTTTAAGCGCTGCTTTCAGCTCTTCGATTTCCTTGCGCAGACGCCGCTGCTCCTTGAGCATCTCGGGCAGGCGGTTGAAGACTCCGGACGATTTCATCCAGGACTTGGCCGGGATTGCAGGTGTGCCGCCCACAACCGCACCCTTGGCCTGGTTGTCGTGGATGCCGCTTTTGGCAGCCGCCATGACACCGTCATCCAGGTACAGATGTCCGGCCACGCCGGCCTTGGCTCCCAGCACCACGTGGCGGCCCAGGGTGGTGCTGCCGGCAATGCCCACCTGTGCAACCAGGATGGAGCCTTCGCCGATCACCACATTGTGGCCGATCATGACCAGGTTGTCTATTTTGACTCCCTCTTTGATCCAAGTGGCGCCAAAGGCTGCCCGGTCGATACAGGTGTTGGCGCCGATTTCCACCTCATCATCGATGCGCACAGTGCCGACCTGCGGTTTTTTGTGATGCCTACCTTGGCTGTCGCTGGCAAAGCCAAAGCCGTCACTGCCGATCACCGCACCGGCATGGAGGATGACCCGCTTGCCGATACTGCATCCAGCGCCGACCACCACATGGGCATGGAGGATGGAGTCATCACCGATGCTGACCCCGTCTTCCAGCACCACCCCGGCCTTGAGCAGCACCCGCTCCCCAAGCCGGACATTGTTGCCGATAGAGACCTGGGGACCGATGCTGATTTGCTCGGGAATCAGGCAGTTTTCGCCGATAACGGCGCTGGCGTGGATGCCGGTGGCCTGGAAAGGCCTGGCCAAAAGGAAGCTGTGGATGCGGGCCACGGCGACCGCTGTTTCCTTGGCAACAAGGCAGCTCTTGTCGGGGATTGTGCAGCCGGGCGGCACAATGCAGGCGCTGGCGTTGGAGGCTTCGGCTGCAGCGCTTTGCCTGGAATCGAGGATATAGGTGATTTCACCCGGCTCGGCGAGTTCTATGCCGTTTAAGGCGCTGATCATAAGATTCGGGTCGCCATGGACTTTAGCATCAACCAGTTCGGCCAGACGACCAAGGGGGATGGATACGGGCTGCATTTACAGTGTACAGTGTTCTTTGAATTGTTCAGACACAAGAGAATGAAAACCAGCCTTGCCATTATGGGCGCAGGCTGCATCAATGGGCCTGTCTGTGGGTGGGCGGCAGAGGCTTGAAAAAACCGCAACATACCCGGCTTGCCATTAGTCGTAAAGTAAAACGGCATGCCTGTGTTCAAGAAAGCCGTCCAGCCCTTTCTGCCAGGATTGTTCCAACTCCAGAATAGGTACCCCCTGTTCAAGGCCGGTGCGGATGGCGCTGTCTCCTATAATCAGATCCATGGGCAGGCGTTCAAACTCATATTCGTAGGGCGAATTTTTGTAAGCGAAATGCTCCGGGTAGAGTTGCAGCAGCGCCTGGAGCAGGGTGAGGCTGGTACGATAGGGTAGAAACTGCTCGGGATCGGTTACGTGCAGATGAAAACCGCAGCAGGCCTGGCCTGCCCATTTACCTGAAGTGGGCTCAAAGTACAGAGGCCGCAGCAGGCAGCCAGGCAGAGGCGTGCTGCTGATGGCCTCGAAAACGGCCTCATGCTCAAGAAAGGGAGCGCCAAAGAGTTCAAAGGGCAGGGTCGTGCCCCGGCCTTCAGAGATATTGCTGCCCTCCCACAGCACCTGGCCGGGATAGACTAGGGCACTCAAAAAGCTGGGCATATTGGGCGAGGGGAAAACCCAGGGCAGACTAGTGGCGGGAAACATATGCTTACGGTGCCAGCCGGCCATGGGAAAAACTTCAACCTGGGCCCCGATCTGCATTTCCTGGTTACAGAAGAGCGCCAGCTCCCCCAGAGTGAGGCCGTGGCGCATAGGAATGCTGCAGCGGCCGACAAAGGAGGCGCAGTCAGGCTTGAGCAGGTTGCCTTCAACCAGGTGGCCGCCGATTGGGTTGGGCCGGTCGAGGATGAGCACTGCAACGCCGGTGGCAGCGGCGGTCTCCAGGCAGTGCACCACGGTCCAGATAAAGGTGTAGACCCGGGTGCCGACATCGATCAGGTCGACCAAAAGGATATCGATCCCCGCAAACATTTCCGGATGGGGTTTGCGGGTTTCGCCGTAGAGCGAATAGACCGGCAGGCCGCTGACCGCGTCGCGGCTGTGGTCGGACTCGATCATGTTGTCCTGTTTTTCACTGAAAAAACCGTGCTGAGGTGAAAAAAGACAGGTCAACTGGCCCGGAAAGGCCTCAAGGATACGGTCGCGGCTGTGGGTAAAAAAACGATCAGTGGAAGACTGGTTGACCAGAAGGCCCAGCCGTTTGCCTCGCAAAAATCCAGGCTTGCGGCGGCAGAGTTCTTCGATTCCTAAAAGGAGCATGGCAGCAAATAGGGCTATGGTTTTTCATTCGGGATATCTCAGGCTTGCCCGGTGAGCTTTGCGTTTAATATTTTGCACGCGAAAAAGCCATTTCTTTTTAACCAGGCCCGGATTGAACCAGAGATGCCCTGTTTATCCGGAGATACGTCATGTTCAAAAAATTGAATTTTTTATCGAAAAAGACTTGCTAGGATATGATGTGTTCAGTATAGTACTGCAAATGCAAAAAACGCACTGGGCGCTTTTGCATGCAGAAGCGAGCTAGGCATCGCTTGGTGTCTGGAGCGGGCGTAAAGCCCAGAGATATAATACCTGTAAAGGAGACAAGAGATGAAGAAAGTATTGAGCGTTATGGCAGTTTCCGCCTTTGTACTGACCGCTGGCGCAGCTTTTGCCGGTGGCCCCGGCAAGCAGGGTGTAGGCGCTATGCCCGCAGGCTGCCCGGAAGAGTGCCAGCAGCAGATTGATGAGCTGCAGGGTTCCCAGGCTCAGCAGAATGAGCAGCTTGCTGCCCATGCTTCTGAGATTGAAGCCCTCAAGCAGCAGGAAGATGTATACAACCCCTGGTACGTACGTGGTGCCTACAAGCTGGGCTGGGGTTCTCAGAAGGATCACCTGAGCCGCGACATGGATAACGAGCTGGGTCATGGCGGTCAGATTGCAATCGGTAAGGTATTCGCTTCTGATTTCGGCGATTTCCGTCTGGAGCTCGAAGGTGCCTATCAGGGCGCAGACCTGGATGACATGGACGGTGATGTAAGCCTGCTGACCTTCATGGTTAACGGCTACTATGACCTGCCCATCACCGAGATGTTCGGCATCTACTTTACCGTGGGCGCTGGTTACGGTAACTACAACCTGGATGCAGGTATTGTTGAGACCCCGAACGGTCATGTGAACTATGTTAACCACACCAACGATGTTTTCGCCTACAAGGGCGGCGCTGGTGTAACCTTCAACTTCAGCGAGCAGCTGGCCATGGATCTGGGTTACGAGTACCTCGGTACCTCTGACGCACAGATCAACAACGGCGAGTACACCGATATTCGCAGCCACAACATCGTGACCTCTCTGCGTTTCATGTTCTAATCCGAGCTGTACACGGATTTAGAAAAGCCTTCCGGGAAACCGGAAGGCTTTTTTATTGTCCTCTTTGGTGCGTTTTCTTCCTCGCATCCCTTTAACCGGGCTTATCCCATTTTCATAACAAAGCCCTATCTGTGTCGATTTCGACAAATGCTCCTTGGAGTGTCTGCACGCTCGCCTGCATCGTATATCTTCGCCTCCTTAATGCATTCTCAGCAGAGATGAGGGGGGGGGCAGAAAAAGCAAGAAAGGCAATGCTGCACCACTACACTCTTCATTTTAGTTCCAGCTGAACGGAGTGAATCAGGGAGACACAGGCAGCACAGCAGGCCCATACAAGAAGTTTAAGCTGTATAGGCTCTGTGAGTGTTTTCGAAACCGCTCCTGCATCCTGGTCGTTGTTTCCTAGCCTAAACCTACGTCCATCATCATCATCACGGTAAAGCCGGCCAGAGTGGCCATGGTTACGGTGTCGATGTTGTTCGGGTTGCGCTGGGACTCCGGAATCAACTCTTCCACCACCACAAAAATCATGGCGCCGGCAGCAAAGCAGAGGGCAAAGGGCAGGATGCCCTGCATGCTGATGACAAAATACGCACCGATCACGCCGGCAATAGGCTCGGCCATGCCGGAGAGTTGGCCGTACCAGAAACTTTTTTTGCGGCTCATGCCTTCGCGCCGCAGGGGCATGGAGACTGCCGCTCCCTCAGGGAAGTTTTGCAGGCCAATGCCCAGGGCCAGGGCCACGGCCCCGCCAAGGGTGGCTGAGGGCAGGTCTGCAGCCACTGCGCCAAAGGCCACTCCTACAGCCAGACCTTCGGGGATGTTGTGCAGGGTGATGGCCAAGACCAAAAGGGTACTCCGCTGCCAGGAGGTCTGCAAACCTTCGCGCTGCGACATGGCCATGCCCGGGTGCAGGTGAGGCAAGACATAGTCGACCAGACGCATGAACATGCCGCCGCTGAAAAAGCCGATGGCTGCGGTGAGCCAGGCAATCTGGCCCAGATCTTCGGCCATGCGGATGCCGGGGGCCAGGAGCGACCAGAAACTGGCGGCGATCATCACCCCTGCGGCAAAACCCAGCATTGCATCCAAAAGTTTCGGCCTGATCTCTCGCTGCAGAAAGACCATGGCCGCGCCTGCCGCGGTTACCGCCCAGGTAAAAGTGGTGGCAAGCAGTGCCTGAACAACAGGGTTGAGTTGCAGGAAATAATCTACCATCGGGTTCTCCCTATAAGTGCTGTCGAGCTTGGCAGGGCATCGGGCTTAGCGAATAAGCCGGTAATATCCAAGCATGACCACTATTATACTGAGGGCGCGGAAGCTTTGGCCAATGAAAATGAGCTGGCCTGCCAGCACTGGTTTAAAGATACCGGCATAGTAGGGGTATTGATGCCGCAGGGCTCGTACCGGCGAAGAAAGCACATTGCCGGCCAGCAGGGCCAGGACCACCTCCTGTTGCACCAGGGAACCGCCGGCAAGAAGCGCACCCGCTGCTGCCACCCCGGCAGTGAATTCGGCGGCCACCTGAAAGGTGATGATGCTGATTGCCTGGGGCGAGAGCCAGCCCAGCCAGGCCAGGTGTTCGGTCATGAATAGTTCGGCCCCGGCAAAAAAGCCTGCTTCGCTGAGGAAGTAGAAGAGGATATAGATGGGCACCGTATAGCTGGCGATTTTGCGGATCCTTTTATGAAAGCGTTTTTTTGTATTAGCCCAGGCCTCGCCAAAGGAGCGGGTTTTAGCTGGTGCTTCTTCGTACTGTGCGGCAGCGGGTTGTGCGGGCAGAAGCATGCGGGCGATGATGGCGATAATCAGAGTACGGAGGATGGCGGCCCCCACGGTCAGGCCCAGGTAAACCAGGGCCGCGCCTTTAATAATAGGGGCCATGATAAAAAAAGTGGTGGGCAGGTGCAGAAAGTTACTGGGCAGGCTGTTGAAAAGGTTGGCCAGGATGAGTTCCTTGCGGCTGATAGTCTTTTCATTGTATCCTTCGGCCAGCATGGTATTGGCGGCCAGACCTGAAAAGAAGCAGATGGAAAAAGAGGCTGCAGCCAGGGTAGGGAGATGGGCAAAGCGGGTGAGCGGCTGGGCCACGGCTGCAATTTTTTTTGTCCAGTTGAGGGACTCGATGAACAGAGCGACCAGAAGGCCGATGCTCAGATAGATAAGCAGCCGCGCAAGCGGCCAGCCAAGGTGCTGCCAAAGATGGGGCAGGGAAAGATCTGCAAACATGTGTTTTGAGTAGCGGGGAAAAATGAATGAGATTCATGCTGAACGGGCCGGGCCGAACTATAGCCGGATTGCAGCAAAGAGGCAAAGGTGAGAGATGAAAAGAAAAGTGACTACAGAAAGGCTCCCTATCCTGCTCTGGCTGGATAATCTGGAAGATGAGGCTATGGAGCAGGCAAGGAATCTGGCCAACCTGCCCTTTGCCTTCCGTCACATCGCCGTGATGGCCGATGCCCATGTTGGCTATGGCATGCCTATTGGCGGGGTGTTGGCAACAGAGGGCACGGTCATCCCTAATGGGGTGGGCGTGGATATCGGTTGCGGCATGTGCGCCGTACAAACCGACCTGCAAGAGCTGAGCCATGAGCAGCTTAAAGATATCCACCGCACCCTGCAACAGGTGGTGCCGCTTGGCTTTAAACACCACCGCCGCCCCAAAAACGCAGAGCTGATGCCGCCGTTGCCGGGCAGGCTCGATCTTGCAGATCTGCCGGTTGTGGCGGCCGAGTTTGACAGCGCCCGCCGTCAGTTGGGTACCTTGGGCGGGGGCAACCATTTCATGGAGATCCAACAGGGCAGCGATGGCCATATCTGGCTGATGGTGCATTCCGGCAGTCGCAATCTCGGTTACCAGGTGGCCGGCTCTTACAATAAACTGGCCATACGACTCGCTGATAAAAAGGCGGCACGTATTGTGCCGTCCAAGTGGCAACTGGATTACTTGACCCTTGACTCGGAAGAGGGTGAGCGCTATGTGCGGGAAATGACCTACTGTGTCGAATTTGCCAAGGCTAATCGCCGGGAAATGATGCGGATGATGCAGGAAGTGGTAACAGATGTCGGTGGAGGCGGCAACTTTGGCCCGGCCATTGATGTGGCCCACAACTATGCCGCCATGGAGCAGCATTTCGGCCGCGAGGTCTGTGTGCACCGCAAGGGGGCCATTCGGGCAGGCTTGGACGAGCACGGTATTATCCCAGGTTCACAGGGCAGCAGCAGCTATATTGTGCGCGGTCTGGGCAATGCCGATTCTTTTTCTTCCTGCTCCCACGGCGCAGGCCGGGTGATGGGGCGCAAGCAGGCCCAGCGCCGGCTCGATCTGGAAGAAGAACTGCGCAAGCTCAAACGTCGCAACGTTGTCCACGGCATGCGCGGCCGTAAGGATCTGGACGAAGCGCCCGGGGCTTACAAGGATATTACCGAGGTTATGGCCAATCAGCAGGATTTGGTCACAATTGAAGTGGAACTGCAGCCCCTGGCCGTGGTAAAGGGGTAGTTTTGCCGCATGGGCTCCGATCCCACGTTCCACGCTCAAGTATATGTAAGTATAAGTATTAGACAGCCGGCCGGCTCTGCATACAAGACGCCTGCCGGCCCCCATGCCGGTCTGTTTCTGTTTTTGTCTTTTCACTCTCCAGGGGAGTTTTTATGCACGCGCCAGTCATGCAACTGTACCGCCGGATTTCGGAAAACCTCAGCTACTGCTTTAATATCGAGTCCACCCGAGCACTTACACCTGAAGAGCTGGAGCGCCTGGGTCTGATTCTGGCCGATGGCTTTCTGGCGGGTTCGATCAGCACCAAACCGCCTCTTGAGGGAGAGCGAGTGGTGGAGATCGGCCCAAGGCTGAACTTTGCCACAGCCTGGTCTGCGAACTTGCTCTCTATCTGTCAGGCGGTTGGGCTGGATGCGGTGACTCGGGTGGAGCGCTCCCGCCGCTACCTGGTGCCTGAAGGCGAAGACCTAGTCGCCTTTGTGGCTGCCCGTCATGACCGCATGACCGAGTGCGTCTATCCGGCGCCGCTCACCACCTTTGCCACCGGCATTGTGCCGGAAGAGGTCTACGAGGTGGACCTGATCAGCAAGGGGCCGGAGGCCCTGCTCGACATTCCGGGCCTCTCCATGGATGAGTGGGATAGAAACCTGTACTACCGCTACTTTGTTGAGCGCTGCGGCCGCAACCCCACCATTGTCGAGCTGATGGACCTGAACAACGCCAACTCCGAGCACTCACGCCACGGTTTTTTTCGGGGCTTGCAGGTGATTGACGGCAAGACCCATGAAAAGACCCTGTTCGACGTGGTGAAAGGCACCCTGGTCGCCCATCCCAAGGGCAGCCTGGTGGCCTTCAAGGATAATTCAAGCGTCATCCGGGGCCGGAAGCTGCAGACCCTTGTGCCGGAGGAATCGGGAGCGCCTTGCGCATTGAGCATGAAAGAAGTGGAATATCACCCGCTCCTGACCGCAGAAACCCACAACTTCCCCACCGGAGTTGCACCCTTTCCTGGGGCCGAAACCGGCACCGGCGGCCGTATCCGCGACGTGCAGGGTACTGGTCGGGGTGCCTTTGTCATGGTGGGTACTGCCGGCTACTGCGTGGCCAACCTGCACATCCCCGGCTACGACCTGCCCTGGGAACTGCCCCTGCCCTGTCCGGACACCTTGGCTCCGGCCCTGAGCATTGCCATCGAGGCCAGTAATGGCGCCTCCGATTACGGCAACAAGTTCGGCGAGCCGCTCATCCAGGGCTTTATCCGCAGCTTTGATCTGCGCCTGGAAGAGGGTGAGCGCTGGGGCTTTCTTAAACCCATCATGTTCACCGGCGGTATCGGCCAGATAGCCGACTGCCACACCGAAAAGAAAAAGGCGCTCAAGGGCATGCGCATCGTCCAGGTGGGCGGTCCGGCTTATCGGGTGGGTTTCGGCGGCGGGGCCGCCTCCAGCATGCTCCAGGGCGAGAACGAATCCGAGTTGGATTTCGACGCCGTCCAGCGTGGCGACGCCGAGATGGAGCAAAAGATGAACCGGGTCATCCGCGCCTGCAACGAAATGGGCGGCAAGACCCTGATCGAGGTCATCCATGACCAAGGCGCGGGCGGCCCGGCCAATGTACTCAAAGAACTGGTGGAAGAGGCGGGCGGTCGGGTGGAGATCCGCAACATCCGCGTGGGCGATCCCACCATGTCGGTGCTGGAAATCTACGTGGCCGAGTACCAGGAACGGGTCGGTCTTTTGCTTAAACCGGAAAATATGCCCGCGTTTCAGGCCATCTGCGCGCGGGAAAAGGTAGGCTGCGAGGATTTGGGCGAAGTCACCGGTGATCTGCGTTTTATCGTGCACGACCGCAATAACGGCACCACCCCGGTCAATATCGAGATTGACCGGCTTCTGGGCAATCTGCCCCAAAAAACTTTCAGCGACAGCACGCAAACCGTGCAGCACAACCCCCTGGTCTTGCCTGACAAGCTCAGCCTGCGCGAGGCCCTGGAGCGGGTGTTGCGACTGGTCTCGGTCGGTTCCAAGCGTTTTCTCACCAACAAGGTGGATCGTTCGGTGAGCGGCCTAGTGGCCCAGCAGCAGTGCTGCGGCCCCCTGCAACTTACAGTAGCGGATGTGGCCGTGGCCGCACAGAGTCATTTCGGCTTGAGCGGCATTGCCACGGCAATCGGCGAGCAGCCCATCAAGATGCTGCTCGATCCGGCGGCAGGAGCACGCATGGCCGTGGGCGAGGCCCTGACCAACCTGGTCTGGGCAAAGATCGATGATCTGGAGCAGGTAAAGAGTTCAGCTAACTGGATGTGGGCCCCGAAACTGCCCGGCGAGGGCGCGGCCCTGCGCTTGGCTGCCGAGGCCATGGCCGCGGCCATGATCGAGCTCGGGGTGGCTGTGGACGGCGGCAAGGACAGCCTGTCCATGGCGGCCCGGGTGGGGAGCGAACTGGTAAAATCCCCGCGGGATCTGGTGGTGTCGCTCTACGCCGCCATGGCTGATCTCCGCCAAAAGGTGACGCCGGATCTTAAGGAGACGGATTCCGTCCTCCTGTTCATTGATCTGGCCCCCGGCAAAAACCGCCTAGGCGGCAGTGCGCTTGCCCAGTGTTACGGCGCGCTCGGTGATGAGTCGCCGGACATGGAAGATGCCTCTTTGCTCAAACGCGCCTTTTTAACAGTGCAGGAGCTTATTGTAGATGAGCTTATCCTCTCCGGGCATGACCGCAGCGACGGCGGTCTTATCACCACGCTTCTGGAAATGGCCTTTGCCGGTAACTGCGGCCTCAAACTGGCCCTGCAGGGTCCGGATACGGCACTGGTCGCGCTCTTTTCCGAAGAACTGGGCCTGGTGCTGGAATGCTCGTGGCAGGAACTTGCCGAGGTGAAGCGCCGTCTGGCTTCGGCCCAGGTGCCGGTTAGCGTTCTCGGCTCCAGCACCGCGAAGAAGGCGATCACCATCCAGTACAACGGCAACCTGGTGTTGGATGAGTCCATGGTGCTCCTGCGTCAGTGGTGGGAGGAGACCAGTTACCAACTGGAGCTGCTCCAGGCCGATCCAGCCTGTGTGGAGGCCGAGCGTATCAACAGTCTGGATCGCAGCGGGCCGACCTATCAGCTCAGCTTCAACCCCCAGCCCACGGCCGTCTCCATTTTGACTGCCAAGGACAAGCCCAAGGTGGCGGTACTGCGCGATGAGGGCTCCAATTCAGACCGGGAGATGAGCGCGGCCCTGTACAGCGCGGGTTTTGCCTCTTGGGACATCACCATGACCGATCTTTTGGCCGGTCGGGTAGATCTGTCTGGTTTTCGCGGTATTGCTGCGGTGGGCGGTTTTTCCTATGCCGATGTGCCGGACAGCGCCAAGGGCTGGGCCGCCACCATCCGCTTCAACGAGCGCCTGCAGGCGCAGTTCCAGGCCTTTTATGAACGGCCCGATACCTTTACCTTGGGCGTCTGCAACGGTTGCCAACTCTTTGCCCTTCTGGGCTGGGTGCCCTGGCAGGGCCTGGAAGCAGAGGCCCAGCCGCGCTTTGTCCACAACCGCTCAGGCCGCTTTGAGTCGCGCTGGAGCACGGTGCGGGTGCAGCCCAGTCCGGCCATCATGCTGCGGGGCATGGAGGGACTGGTCTTTGGCATTCATGCGGACCACGGCGAGGGCAGGCTGCATTTTCCGGATGCGCTTGTGCAGGAACAGGTGCGGGTGGAGCGGCTTGCACCGCTGGTCTATGTGGACGACAAGGGCTTGGCAACCGAAGAGTACCCTTTCAATCCCAATGGTTCACCTGAAGGGCTGGCCGGGCTCTGCTCGCCCGACGGCCGCCACCTGGCCCTGATGCCGCACCCGGAGCGCTGCTTTCTTGGCTGGCAGATGCATTGGCTGCCAAAAGAGATGCGGCATCTTACAGTCAGCCCCTGGTTGCGGCTGTTCCAGAACGCCTATCACTGGTGTATGGAATAGATTTTTTTAGATATTCTGTTGCATAAAAAAAAGCCCTGTGCCGCATCGGCACAGGGCTTTTTGTCTCTGGATAGGGCTGCTTGGTTGGCACCCCTTCTTTATTCTTATATCTTATTGCGCTTGATCGTTCCCACGCTGGAGCGTGGGAACGATCTACAGCCGACACAGAGACCACTTTGATATGGAGCCCGAATCAGATGGGCGGGGCGATGGTGACAATAATCCGCATATCGGTCTTGGCCTTGACTCCGTGCGGTTCGCGGATATCCGAGATGAGCATGTCGCCGGTCTTGGCCGGAATTACCGCGTCGTTCTCGCCTAAAAAGTCGCCTTCGCCTTCAAGCACCAGAATGCTGAGCTGGCCGTCAAGGTCGTGGGAGTGAATGGGAAAGAGCGCTCCGGCCACCAGGTTGAAGTTTATAATCTTGAAGTGTTCGGAATCATGCAGCAAGATGGTCTTCATTCCTAACTGATTGAATTCGCGCGTCTTGCTGAGTTCGAGTTTTTTCATGCTGTTTTCTCCTGTGGATAAGGTTGCTGCTGTGGTTTTTCCAATTCCAGATTAAAGATGCCGATACAAAGGGCACCGTTACCCTGGCGGCCTTTGCTGTGGAATTGGAATTATACAAAGCGCAGACCGCAGTCTGGGCAGAGTATGGTATCCGTGGAAAAGAGACAGCCACAGGCCGGGCAGGCAGCCCGGCCAACTTCCACGTCAAAGAGTGCGCCATTTAGGCTTTCATCGTGCAGATCAAGACCGGTGGACTTTCGGTGCTCCTCGGCGAGCGCGGCCAGCACCTGTTCCACCTCGGATGCCCGCACCTTGAGTTCCACCTCCGGGCCGCGGCAGCCGCCGGCGCAGCGGCCATCTTCTCCTGGTGTAACGAGTGAGGCCAGCCCGGCCTTGCGCAGATAATCCTCCAACTGGCGGATCATAAGAAGCGGGCCCCGCCGTACCGCCACCAGCTCCTCATGCGGCTCTATGGTCCGGTACACAGGCTCTTCAAGCATTGCAGCCATGCGCGCGCCCGGCACCAAGGCAATCTTGCATTCGGCACAGGTGCGAATTTCCGCTCGGTATTCGTCGTCGCACTGTGGACAGTACATGCAATCTTCGTCGTATTCACGCCGCATGCCGGCCTCCTTTCTTAGAGGATATATCTGCTGAGATCTTCATTGGCGGAAATATCCTCAAGCTGGGCGCGCACATAGTCGGCCCGAACCACCATCTTGCCGCTGTCCCGGTCGGGCGCGGTAAAGGAGATTTCATCCAGCACCCGCTCCATGATGGTGTGCAGACGGCGTGCGCCAATGTCTTCGGTTTTCTGGTTCACCTGCATGGCGATGCGTGCCATCTCGCGGATGGCGGCATCCTCGAATTCCAGCTCAATACCTTCGGTGGCCAAAAGCGCGGTGTACTGGCGGATGAGCGCGTTCTGCGGCTCGGTGAGGATGCGGTAAAATTCCTCCTCGCCCAGGGCATGCAGATTCACCCGAATGGGAAAGCGGCCCTGCAGCTCAGGTGCTAAATCTGAAGGCTTGCACATGTGGAAAGCGCCGCTGGCAATGAAAAGGATATGGTCTGTTTTTACCGGGCCGTACTTGGTGCTGACCGTGGTGCCTTCTACAATGGGCAGCAAATCGCGCTGCACACCCTCGCGGGAAACCTCGGCGGAGCTGCCGCCGCTGCCGCCACGCGAGGCGATCTTGTCGATTTCGTCCAGAAAGATAATCCCGGTTTGCTCGGTGCGGCGGATAGCCTTCTCGGCCACCGTGCCCTGATCCACCAGGCGCTCGGCCTCTTCCCGGCGCAGGTATTCCAGGGCCTCGGGCACTTTCACCTGTCGTTTTTCCTTCTTGCCGGGAAACATCTTACTAAAGGCCTCCTGCATGGAGTTCTGCATCTCCTCCATGCCGGGCACGGTAAATACTTCAACCGACGGCCCAGTACCCTTTGTCGGCATGTCCAATTCCAGGCTGCGTTCATCCAACTCGCCCCGGCGCAGCATGGCGCGGAAACGCTCGCGCGTGCTGCCTGCACTGTCGGCAGCGGATTTATCTGCAGTGCTATACCCCAGTTCAATCACGTTGCTGGAACCATGGCTTGTCGGGCGGGCGCTCTGCGGCGGCAGGAGCAGGTCGAGCAGGCGTTCCTCGGCAAGGGCTCTGGCCTGTTCCTGCACCAGCCCCTCTTCCTCCTTTTCCACCATATTGACCGCCAACTGGGTGAGTTCGCGGATCATGGATTCCACATCCCGGCCCACATAGCCCACCTCGGTAAATTTGGAGGCCTCTACCTTCAAAAAGGGGCTTTGCGCCAACTGGGCCAAGCGGCGGGCGATTTCGGTTTTACCCACGCCGGTGGGGCCGATCATGATGATGTTTTTCGGGGCTATTTCCTCGCGCAGGGG
The DNA here is from genome assembly GCA_030538155.1 of bacterium. Lineage (GTDB taxonomy): Bacteria > Desulfobacterota > Desulfobulbia > Desulfobulbales > Desulfobulbaceae > Desulfobulbus. The sequence continues at coordinate 14,506 of JAUNUN010000018.1, read as the reverse complement.
CGGCTCCACCTGCTGTCTGCGCCAGCGGTTTCTCAGGGCGATGGCCACCGAACGCTTGGCTTCGGCTTGGCCGATCACATATTTATCCAGCTCTTCAACCGTTTCTCTGGGGGTGAGCGAGGTAAAGTGGTGCTTCTTCATATGGTTTCCACCACGATGGCGCTGTTGGTGTAGATGCAGATTTCACCGGCAATACCGAGGGCCTCGCGGGCAATAACTTCTGCATTCAGCTCGGAATGGGCGATCAGGGCACGGGCTGCGGCCAGGGCATAGGGCCCGCCCGAGCCGATGGCCAAAATGCCGTCATCCGCCTCGATCACATCGCCGGTACCGGAAAGCAGCAGGGAATAGTCCTTGTTCACGGCTATCAGCATTGCCTCCAGGCGGCGCAGCATCTTATCCATGCGCCAGTCCTTGGCCAGTTCCACCGAGGCGCGCATGAGGTTGCCGTTAAACTGCTCCAGCTTCTGCTCCAACCGGTCATACAGGGTGAAGGCATCGGCAGTGGATCCGGCAAAGCCGGTGATCACCTGGTTTTTATAGAGCCTGCGTACCTTGTGCGCCTGATGCTTGATGATGGTGTTGCCGAGCGTGACCTGGCCGTCGCCGGCCACGGCCACTTGCCCCTTGTGGCGCACCGCCAGAATGGTGGTGGAACGGATGCGTTGCATAAACTGTGTGCGATTGAGTGAATGAGATGAATTGTGCTGATCTGATCTGTGCCGTACGGAAAAAGTGTACAGATCAACAGGCACTGGTAACCATGCAGCCCGGAGCAGTCAAGTTAAGCAGGCAAGGAGGGATGGTTCTATGCTTACGGTCTTCACTGTTTCTTGGCCTGGGGATGAGCCGCATCATAGACCTTGCTCAGATGGGCGATATCCACGTGGGTGTACTTCTGAGTGGTGGAGAGGCTGGCATGGCCGAGCAACTCCTGCACGGTGCGCAGATCCGCCCCCATTTCCAAAAGATGGGTAGCAAAGGAGTGGCGCAGGGCATGGGGTGTAACCGACACGCTGATCCCGGCCTTGGCCGCATAGTGCAGGATGATGCGCTCCACGCTGCGACTGGTCAGACGAGTGCCCCTGCCGCTTAAAAACATGGCCTCTCGCTCCCAGGGGCGGTTTCCGGCGGCGCAGGCCTGTTCCACCTGTGTCCGCTCGTTTTGGTACTGCAGAAGCGCCTCTTTTGCCGTGCTGCCAAAGGGAATGAGCCGCTCTTTTTTACCCTTGCCCAGCACTCGCACCATTTCTGTATTAAAATCGTAATCTTCTCGATTGCCGGCCGTGAGTTCGGAAACGCGCATACCGGTGGAGTAGAGGCACTCCATAATGGCCCGGTCACGGCGAAAGAAGCGGTCCTGGTTATCCGGCGCTTCCAAAAGGGCGAAGACCTCATCAACCGTGAGAAAGACGGGAATAGACTTGCCCTGTTTGGGCCCGGCTACCCCGGCCAGCGGGTCTGTCGCCAGGATCTGTTCGCGCTGCAGATAACGGAAAAAGGTGCGCAGGGCCGAGAGCTTACGTGCCACCGAACTGGCCGCGTTGCGGCCGTAGAGCGAGGCCGTGAAGAAACGCAGCAGGTCAGGGCTAAGTTCGGTATTATCCGCCTGCCGGCCGCTAAATACAAAAAATTCATTCAGGTCGCGCAGGTAGGCGGCCACGGTGTGCGGCGAGTAGTCCTTCTCGGTTTGCAGCCAGTTCGTAAAGGCAGGTAGATGTGCTTGATACATAGGATGAATTGGGGTACTTAACAAGGGGACAAATGGGATGAAAGTAGTTGATATTTCAATAAGGTAAGAGTATCAGGAGGTTGCTGCATGTATTGCCCTAGTTGATGCCGTTTTCTCCAGTTTCAGATGAGCCTCTTTAGGGCAGGCGTAGAGAGTGCGCTGGTATACGCTACGATTACATGTGTACGTTGTTTCCGGCGCTCAGGCAAGGACTGTCTTGACTTTTGGTGCTGCTGATCGAACTGATTTCGCTATTGGCATTAAATTTGGCTATCCACGGAGATCTATACAGTATTAACTGTGCTTTTCAATTTGTCGGCTGTTAATATGCCGCCATACTGCTGGAGCAACTTTTTGTAGTGTTTAGGTTGGTTGCCGGAGAAGCCGGCCGGAACATTTGGCCTGACCTGTATGATTGGAGGAAAACAATGAATAGAGCGCATAGAATAATTTGGTGCAAAATTAGACGGATGAAGGTGGTAGTGGCGGAAAATTCCAGCACTAGGGGCAAGGGGGCAGCAGGTAAGGCAGGCAGACGCGTCCGGCTTCAGATTGCAGGCGCAGCTGGTGCAACGATTGTCTGTTTTAGTATACCGGTTGTTCCTGTTCAGGCGGCTTGCACCGTTTCTGTTGATTCGACTGGTAGCGTATCGGTCAGTTTCTCGGGGTCGGATAATGCGATGACCTGTGCTGCAGCATTGAATAATGCCGCAAATAAGTTCCACTATCTCAGTGTGACCGGTTCCGGCACAGGTGCCGGTTCCAACTACAATAACGATGGCGCAACCGGTGCCAATGCCGTGGCAATCGGGCAGAATGCGCAGGCCACCACCACCGGCTCCATCGCTATCGGCCAAGGGGCCACGGCAGGGCGAGCTCAAGGCAATGCCAACAATATTGCCCTGGGCGTGGGTGCCCAAGCCATCGCCGGTCGTTCGATTGCCATTGGGGAGGCCGCAGGCCAGGGGGCCTCGGCCACCGGCATCAACCTGATCGCCATTGGCAAAAGTGCAGGCCAGAACGTGGTTGGCAACGAGAATCTGTATATCGGCACTGAAGCCGGCCTCAATGCCACCGGCTCCGGCACGAACATCGGTATCGGTCTCAAAGCCGGTGCCGGCCAGCAATCGGGCAACAATATCGCCCTGGGCCGGGGCGCTGGCCAGAACTTGGGGGTGGTGGGCAATACCTCCATCTCCATTGGTCCGAATGCGGGTACGGGTAGCAGCGGACGGGTTGACGCCGCCAAAATAGCGGAACCATTCCCGGATTATAAATACGGTCAAGGCCACCATATCGCTATCGGCAGCGGTGCGGGCACCGAGATCGTCGGTGATTTGAACATTACCATCGGTGAAATCGCCGGGCGTCAGCGCACCGGCAGCGGCAGCGTGCAGATTGGTGCCCGTGCCGGTCTGATTCAATACGGTGATCGCAATGTCTCGCTGGGTTTCGACACGGGTGGCTTTTCCCACGCGCATGACATGATTGCCATGGGTAAGAGTGCGGGCGGTGGCCTGGGCACCGCGGACGCTTATATCTACCGCAGCACCAACATCGGCTTCAAATCCAGTGGCCGGAGCGATGATTCCATAGCGCTGGGCACGCGCGCCCTTGCCGGTGCTTCCGCGCAGCAGGCTACCGTGCGCTCGGACGTGGCCATCGGTACAGGTACCCAGGCCACGGGAGGCTACGCCACCGCCATTGGTGGTGGCCAAGCCACGAGCGAGGGCGGCGGTCGCACGGAAATGGATGCCACCGTTACGGTTGACGGTGCACGCGCCACTGGTGCCGCCAGTGTGGCCATCGGCGGGCACAGATTGGGTGGCGCGTTGGCTTCGGGGTCGGAATCCATCGCTGTTGGAGGCCAAAGTGAAGCCTCCGGCACTCGCGCTATTGCCATCGGCTATGACGCCATTGCCACAGGCTCGCAGGCCATTGGTGCGGGTGCACGCGCGGGTAATGGCGGCACGGCCTTCGGCGACGGTGCCATCGCTACCTATCTGGACGGCACCGCTGTGGCCGGTACCGCGGTAGGCCAGAACGCCAGTGCCGATGTCAGCGGCGGCACAGCCGTGGGTACCAGTTCCAGCACCACTGCAGCTAACGCCGTAGCGTTGGGTGCCCACTCCACTGCCAACACTGCCAGCGGTATAGCTGGGTACAACCCGCGTACCAGCAGTGCAAGCACCAATACTACCGCCACATGGCAGTCTACGCTGGGGTCTGTTTCTGTGGGAGTAACGCCTGCCACGGGCGGTGTCGCTACCGGCACTCGTCAGATCACCGGCGTAGCTGCGGGCCTGCAGCTGACCGACGCGGTCAATGTGGCCCAGTTGCAGGCAACGCAGGCGGCGGCCACCACGCATTACTTTAGTGTAAATTCAAATAATGCCGCCGATGGCAACTACAACAACGATGGAGCTAAGGCTCAGCATGCTGTTGCCATAGGCTCGAATGCAGTGGTGAATATCGGCACAGAACCTGCGTATATTAACGGGGGCGTAGCCATTGGCCGTAATGCGCGTGCAACCGGAGCAGATGTCTCCATTGGCAGAGATGCAGGGCAAGGATCGACCTCGAGCACTGTGAATCCTGCGTCGAATGTCTACATAGGAGAACAGGCGGGGCAGGGAGCTACCGCAAACTATGCGTCCGTGATGCTTGGGCAAAAGGCAGGGCAACAATCGACAGGTAACAGAAATACCTATATCGGCGGCATGAATACTGCAGTAGGAGCGAAAGGAGAGTTGAATGCGGCTCTCGGACAAAATGCGTTTTACGAATCCATCGGCGATCAGAACACTGCGCTTGGTGCGTATGCAGGACAAAGAAGCAAGGGAAACAGCAATACCTTTGTTGGTATGTGGACAGGCGTATTGATGGAGGGTAACAACAATGTCAGTATCGGTGACAGTGCGAATGTCGGAGCAAGAGCCAATAATGCAGTTGCGGTGGGCGCGTCTGCTTCCTCCTCTGTCGATTACAGCGTGGCCCTGGGGAGCAGATCGATTGCCGATCGTTCCGCAAATCTAGTTGGCTATATTCCTGCTGGTGCGAATGATGCACAAAAGACCGCTATAGCCAATACAACTAAAGGCACCTTGGGTGCGGTATCTGTAGGTTCGGTCACTGCCACCCGCCAAATCACCAATGTTGCAGCAGGCACGCAAGACAGCGACGCCGTTAATGTCGCTCAGCTTAAGGCGGTGGGCGCGGTTGCCGAGAATGCCGGTCAAGGCTTCAACATCGCGGCTAACAGCGATGCGACCGGCATGACGGCAGACAATAAAAACATCAAACCCGGTGAAACCTTGACCGTACAGGGAGCGGGAACCGGCGACTTTGCCACTGCATATGACAGTGCAAACATTCAAACCCAGGTCAGCGCGGACAACACCATCACCATTGGTTTGAAAAAGGATTTGGCCCTGACCAGCGTGACCACGGGCAACACACAGATGAACAGCACTGGTGTTACCGTCAACGACGGTACGAACAATACGGCGCTGACCTCTACGGGGCTGACCATCACTGGTGGGCCGAGTGTGACTACGAGCGGTGTCGATGCCGGCGATAAAGTGATTACCAAGGTGGCCGCAGGTGTGGCTGATACCGACGCCGTCAATTTGAGCCAATTGAAACAGGCGGGTGCAGCCGCGACCACCAAGGTGGATTCTGCAACACCGGGACAGGTGAGCGTGACCTCGACGACTAATACCGACGGCAGTACCACGTATAACGTGGGGGCAACTACGACAGAGTTGTCGAGCACTGCCACGGGAGTTGTGGGCACGCCGGCAAATCCCAATGCACTGGTGATGGCGGGTAATGTGGCCGAGACGATCAATAGCTCCGGTTTTACGCTCACCGCGCAAGGCGCTGCCGGCAGCCTAGTCAAGCCGGGCAGCACGGTGGACATGAACAATACCGATGGTAACGTCGCCATCAGCAAGGCTGCGACAAACAATAACGTAACCTATAACCTGAACCCGAACGTTAACCTAAGCAGCGTGACCACCGGCAATACTGTAGTCAACACCGGTGGTATAAGCATCACCGGTGGACCGAACAATACGGTGAATCTGACCAATACCGGACTGGACAATGGTGGCAATACCATCATCAATGTGGCTGCCGGCGTAGGTGATACCGACGCCGTCAACAAGGGGCAGTTGGATACAGCCCTGGCCGGCATTACGGCGGGGGTTACCGAGATCAACAACACCGTGGGCGGCAACACCTATATCAATACAGACGGCAGCTTGAATGAAGCAGGCTATGATGCATTAAAGACCTATGATGTCAAGGGACAAACCGCCACGCGTAACGAGAATGTGATATCCGCAATCAAGAACATGAATGAGAGCGGTATCAAGTTTTTCCATACCAATGATGGTACCGGCAATCAGGCGTTTGATGGTACTTTGGCCACAGGAACGAACGATTCCAGCGCCTCGGGCAATTATGCAACGGCTATAGGCTATGAAGCCACGGCAGGCGCTGAAAATGCCATCGCCATGGGCAGGGGAGCGCGGGCGCTGGGTTCAAATTCCATCAGCATCGGCACAGGGAATAAGGTATATGCTGCCCGTTCCGGGGCAATCGGTGATCCCACCACGATTATTGCCGGCGCCACCAACTCGTATTCCATCGGCAACAACAATACCGTCAACACAGCAGATAGCTTTGTGATGGGCAACAGTGTGACCACAAGTGTGGCTGATTCGGTCTATCTTGGGCGCGGTGCCGCAGCTTCTTCCACCCGCACCCCGACCACCGCAGGCACGACCACCTACAACAGCGAAACCATCAACGGCGTCACCTATGATTATGCAGGTGGAACCCCGGTTGGTGTGGTGAGCGTAGGCGCAGTAGGTGGTGAGCGGCGCATCCAAAATGTTGCTGCAGGCCTGGTCAGTGCAACCAGCACCGACGCCATCAACGGCAGCCAGTTGTACCGGGTGGCCGAAACCGCGAATGCCAGCTGGAACATGACGGTCAACGGAGCCGATCCCAGCAATGTCGGCCCAGGTCAAACCGTGGATTTCCGCAATACCGACGGCAATATCCGCATCGGCAAGGCGGGCAACGATCTTACCTTCAACCTCAACCCGAACCTGCGCCTGAACAGTGTCACCACCGGTGATACCCGCATCGACACGCGAGGACTGTTCATAAACGGCGGTCCCAGTGTCACCAAGGCAGGCATTGATGCGGCTGGTCTGAAGGTGACCAATGTGGCTGACGGTACCGCGCCCTATGATGCAGTCAACCGGGGCCAGTTGGATGCGCTTGACCATCGTCTTTCCCGCGAAATCGACAAGGTGGATGACCGTGCCGGCGCAGGTATTGCCTCGGCCATGGCGGCGGCCAGTGTGCCCCAGGCCACTATTCCCGGTGCAAATCTTTTAGGTGCAGGCACCGGATACTACAATGGCCATAGCGCACTTTCCATTGGCTATTCCGCCATGAGCGACAACGGTAAATGGATTATCCGCAGCAACTTCAGCGTTAACAGCGAGGATGCGGCAGTATCGGCCGGTATCGGCTACCAGTGGTGATCTTGGGTCGTGATCCGTGCGGAGCGGTTGTGTGCCGCTCCGTGCACATCTAGAGCAATCATGGTATGAGGAATCGACGAATATGAAGCAACGATATACTCTCTTCATAGCAGCGCTGATACTGATGGCCGCAGCGCTGCTCAACTCCTGCACCAGTACGGTGAGCCGGAGGGTCAATGCGGAAGGAGTACCCGCTGAGGTGGTGTTTCCGAAGATAGAGCAGGCCTTGGACAAGGAAGGCATTTATCCCAACGAGGAAAACCTGAAGAAGATCCGGCCGGGGATGAACAAGCAGGACCTGTACTATCTGCTGGGGCCGCCCCATTTCCGGGAGATTTTCAACGCCCGCGAGTGGGACTATATCTTCAAGTTCCGCCAGAACAGCGAGGGAACAATCTGTCAATACAAGGTGGTTTTTGACAAAGAAAGGATTGCCCAAAGCTTCTACTGGCAACCGCAGGAGTGTGGGGCCGGCTATTTTAGCAGCGAAGCCGGCAAGTGATTCCAGTGTAGTTTGAGGCAAAACGAATAATCCACAGACGCCAGGGAAGGAAACCATGCGAACAGTCACAGTAAAAGTTCTTCTGCCGCTTTTGTGCAGTATTGCCCTTATTGTGTCGGGCTGTGCCGGAGCCGGGGCCAAGCGGGGTGCAGACAAAAAGACGAACAATGCAGAGCAGACGGTGCAAGCCGTGAAGGGGGACATCAGCTACCTCACCTTTTCCTTGCCGGAACAGGTGAAGTGGGAGCGTAACCCCGATCAGGCCCTGGCCAATGCCGGCGTGGCCGAGTGGACCATGGCGGGCTACAGTCCGGCGGATTCTCCTGCCAGGGTGATGTATCAGCAGATCGCCCCGGCCCAAGTGCCGGCCACTTTGCAAAGCCGGATGCTGGAGCCGCTTAAAACCTGCACGGACAGCCAGACCGACACGTTTAAGGGCATGAGCAAGTACGGTCGGCAGGTCAATGTCGAGGCCATCTGTTCGCAGCTTGGTTCAGATAATTTCGGCCTGATTTCTTACGTCAGCATTTTTAGTGACCAGGCAGCCAACCACCTTGTGCTGGCTGAAATCAGAACTCCGGCTTCCAAAAAGGCGGGCGTGCTCTCTTTTCAAAATACCGAGGCTCAGAAACAGGCCGAAACCAGCAAGATCCTCTCTGAACTGCTCTATAACCTCATGCAGACCATCCGCATCTGCGACGAGAAAAATATGTGTATCTAATTCGTTGCCCTTGAAAAAGGCTCTTTTTAGCTTGCGGTAAGCCGGCATCCGGCTATAGCCAATTATTTTACGAATAATATCCCGATACACCCGGCCCGGAAAAGCCTTCAGCCGTTTGATCTCACGCTGCGCCCGTTTCGTCTGGCGGGCGTGAAAATACCCGCCAGCCCGCAGCTGGGCACACGGCCAAGTCGGTTGTAGTTCTGCCGCAGGCGCACACCATGCGTCCCGGCAAACCGCACCAGCCGCTCACGACTGTTGCTGAACAAACGCGCATCTGTGGGAAAGGTAACCGCCTTTTCCTGCACCGTTACCTGCAGGATCAGCTCACAACCTTTCTCACCAATGCGTTTGCGAAAGCGGCAATGGCCTGTTGCGGCAGTATTTTCCAAGAGGAACCAGCTTCCACAAGATCACGGAAGAGATGCTTGTCGAAGCAGCAGATCGGCTGAATAACCGGCCTCGCAAATGTTTAAACTACCAGACTCCGGCGGAAGTTTTTAAACGTGCTCTAAGTGGTGCACTTGCAAGTTGAATTCACCGGGACGACGCAATATGGTTGCCGGTTCTTCTCTCTTTTCGGCATGGACCGAATTTCCCATCATTTTTTGACCTTGCAGGGTGCCCTTTTTTGCGTAAATTCCGTTGACACCGCCTCTTTTTTGCGCTTTTCGGCTGCCGGTTTCTTGTGCACCGCTGATTTCGGGGCAGGGTCTGTGTATCCTTCACATGCGCCGCCCGCCAGGGCCCAGAGATACAGACTGGCGATGGTGGCATACGGCGTGTAGCGTTTTTTGTACTGTGCAAATAAGGCCGGCGTGATTGTCCGGTGCCGGTAGAGCATCCTGAGCCCGCGCTGTATGGCCAAATCGCCCCAACTCAGGATATTTCGGCGCTGCATGGAGAAGGTCATCAGCATTTCCGCAGTCCACAGGCCAATACCTTTTATTTCGCACAGGCGCTTAGCCAGCGCATCATCGTCCATTGCATGCAACTGCGTCAGATCAAGGCTGCCGCTGACGATGTTTACGGCAATATTATTGATGTAGCCCGCCTTTCTCATGGAAATACCGCAGGTTTGCAGGGTTGCAACCGGGATGGCAGCTATATGCTCAGGCGTCAGCGGCGCGCACAGAGCGCAGAAGCGCCCCCACACGGTGGCATGCGCCTTGGTGGAAATCTGCTGACCGATAATGGCATGGATAAGGGCTGTAAACAGGTCTGGAATGACTTCTCTGCGCACAAGGCCGACTTCCTCCATGACCCTGGCCAGGGCAGGATCTTTTGCCTTGAGATAGGCGATTTCCTGTTCGCCATATTCAAAATAGTGCGTGTTCTGCATGCGTCTTTCCGGCCTGTGCCTAATCCTTGTTGTCCATGTACGGGAATTACCGGCCAGCCACATTCCCTTTCAGAGGCAATTCTCGTTTTCAGCCTGCGTTGCGAGCTTGCCGCAGCAAGCTGATCTCAGCGGCATATCCAGGCACTCCTGCAGGTGTTTCCAGATAAAAAGGCAGATCGCGCAGTGCCGGATGATTGATAATGCGTGCGAATGCCTCTTGCCCGATGTGCCCCTGACCAATGCATTCATGCCGGTCTTTGCGGCTTCCAAAGGGGTTTTTGCTGTCGTTCAGGTGAACGGCCCTGAGCCGCTCCAGACCGATGACTGCATCGAAGTGCTCTAAAACCCCTTCAAGATCGTTTACGATATCATAGCCGCTGTCAAAGACATGGCAGGTATCAAGGCAGACGCCGATATATTCGTTCAGATCCACCCTATTGATAATGGCGCGCAGTTCTTCAAAGCTGCTCCCGATTTCGCTGCCTTTGCCGGCCATGGTTTCCAAAAGCACGGTTGTGGCTTGCCCCGGCCTGATAACCGTGTTCAGCATGTCGACGATTAAGGCAATACCGGCCTCAACACCCTGACCCACGTGGCTGCCCGGATGGAAGACGTACAAACTTGCTGGGATGTGCTCCAGGCGGGCAAGATCATCAAGCATGGTTTCTTTGGCAAAAGCGCGGAGGTTGTCCTTGGCGGCGCAGGCATTGAGTGTATACGGTGCATGGGCAACAATGGGCAACAGGCCCTGTTCGCGGGCAAAAGCCAAAAAAGCCGCGATATCGGCTTCATCAAGAGCTTTGGCTGCACCACCGCGCGGGTTGCGGGTAAAAAACTGAAACGTGTTGGCCCCCAGTTCCACGGCCTCCTTACCCATGGCGAGAAAACCCTTTGCTGAAGACAGGTGACAGCCGAGCTTAAGCATGTATGTGCTCCTGAACGATGTGTAATTTCTTATTGTACTGTATTTTGAACCGGCCCTGCGCGATACGCGTGTATGCAGGTGCGCAGGGATCATGGCGGGATTGAAATCCAGGCTGAGCGCACTGTTGTGCTCACAGGGCTGTACCCTTGTTCGGAACAAAGAAGCGGCTTGTGTCCACGCCCTCCAGTTCCAGCAGTTTCAGTTTCCTGCTGATGCCTCCGGCATAACCGGTCAGGCTGCCGCTCGCGCCCACAACCCGGTGGCAGGGGATGACGATGGCTATGGGATTGTGACCGACCGCACCACCCACCGCCTGACTGGACATGCTTTTTTTGTTCATCCGGAGGGCCATCTTTTTTGCGATTTCCCCATAGCTGGTGCATTGGCCATAGGGAATGGCACAAAGGATCTCCCAAACAGTTTTTCTGAAATCACTACCTGGAGGAGCCAGGGGTAAGTCCCCAATGGCGGGTCTTTTACCGGCAAAATAGGCGTTCAACCATGCCTCTGTTTCGGCAAAAATCGCCAGATCGGATCCGTCTATGCAGCCGTCTTGCAGCGTTGCGGCAAAGTATTTCTGCCCCTCAATCCAAAGACCAACAAGATTATCGCCATCGCCGGCCAAGGTAATCGCACCCAAGGGGGATGCATATCCGGTGGTATAGAGCATGGCATCCTCTCAACTGTTCAGAAAAAATCATAAACTGATTGGTCGTGTTGCTGTGTGCAGAGCGGATTGCACGTACGGAAACTCAAGCCAGCAGAATACGCAAGGAGCGTACGATGGACAAAAATCCGCCGCATGCAATCACCACCAGCACTATTTTGCGGAAAAAGAGCACATTCACCCGGCGCAGCAAGGGACTCGCACTGATCTGACCCACCAGGGAAATGGGGGCGGCCAGGAATGCCGCCTTGAGGACTTCCGGCGTATACAAGCCGGCAGAGGCCTGGGCCACACAGGTAATCAGGCAGGAGGCCAGGGCCAGCACATTCATGTTGCCGATGGTGCTTTCCTTGTTCCAACCCACATGCAGCGCATACATGGCAATGGGCGGGTTGACGAAGGAGGTAGCGGTATTCATGAAGCCGGTGGCATTGCCCGCTGCAAAGCCTGCCTGCCAGGTGGGCGCATGGATCTCTTTTTGCCGGTAGAACACCTGCCAGACAACAAAGCTCACCATGGCAAGGCCGATGATGAGCTGCATGGCAATGGGCGGAAGAACGAGCAAAATCAAAAGGCCTGCGGCAGTGCCAGGTAAACAGCCGATCAGGAGCGGAAGGATATCTGCAAAGGAAAAATCCCGCCGGTACGCCCAGGCCATATAGCTGGTCAGCGCGGTCACCACGATGCAGGTGCTGGGCACCAGGGCCGCCGGATCAATGAGCGCGGCCACCAGCGGCAGGGCCACCATGGCGGCCCCCATCCCAGCCAAACCGTTGACAAAGCCGGCAAGAAACCAGGCGGCAAGAAAAAAGAGCAAAGCAAGCGTGGACATGATCAGCTTAGACCTTCATGGAAATACAATGCCGTACATGCTCGGCAGGAGCAGCAAAAGCCGCAAGAATACCGTATACAAACCAGAAATGCACCCGATCAGCTCCGGGCGAAACCGCAACCTGAGTCAGGAAAATTCTTATGGCAAAGACCACAGAAAAAAAGGCGTACATCCTCAAAGTTGCCTTGACCGGTGACGAAGGTATTTGGCGACGTATCGCCATCCGCGGCAATCATACCCTGGGAAAGCTGCACGAGGCTATTTTCAAGGCCTTTGACCGTTACGATTGCCACCTCTACTCCTTCTATTTTCCGCAACCGGGCAGCCGTGGCCGCGCGCGGCGGCGTGACGCGCTTGAATACACCCATCCCTTTGTGCTTGAAGACGATCCTTTTGCCGGAGAAGACGCACACAATGCCGAAAAGACCAAAATCGATTCCCTTGGGCTTATTAAGGGGCAGAGCTTCGATTACCTGTTCGATTTCGGCGATTCCTGGGAACATGTGATTACCGTCGAAGCGACAGAGGCCCCGGCAGAGAAGGGACGCTACCCGCACATCCTGGAAAAACACGGGGAATCGCCGCCGCAGTATCCGGAACCGGAAGAAGATGAAGAATAATCTCGGCAGCGCCTGCCGTGGCAGCCGGGGAAACCGGCATCATCATCACCATGTATCGGCTTGTTCCGTTGCCGGATCAAAAAGAACATCAAGAAGGCTTCGGCAAATACTCGCAGGCCTAATATGGGGACGTCCTGCGAGTATTTGCCGAAGCCGACACAGATAGGGTCTTGATCTGGAATTGGAGTTATTTTGCCATTAACCTGCAGCTCTCCACCATACGGATAAATTCCTCGCGCAGGCCGTATTCATCCTTGCCCTTGGCTCCACGGGCCAGTCTTTCGGTGGCAACATAGCTCGCGTCCCCTTTGAACTCAGAATCGCGCAGAAGCATGCCAAAGGCGGCCACAGCAGCGGAAAAGCGGAAATTATCCGAGGTCTGCCCAAGGGAGAGAGCGGTGGCCGGTACCGGCTGTTCCAGAAGCTTGCTCGTCTTTGAGCCAAGCGGTTTGTAGCGTAGTTTCAAAGTCATCAGCTCCTTGGCATAGCCGGCTGTTTTTTTCTGCACGGGTTTCTGATACTTCAGCGGTGCGCCTGTTTTTACGCTGCTTTTGGCGCCTGGCGGCACAATCTCGTAGAGCGCGGTCACGCTGTGGCCTGCACCGAGTTCGCCTGCATCCTTCTGGTCGTCTTCAAAATCTTCCCGCGCCATGACCCGGTTTTCATAACCGATCAAACGCCAGGCAGCCACGTGCTCGGGGTTGAATTCCACCTGCATCTTGACATCACCCGCAATGGTGAAGAGGTTGGCCTGCATGTCCCGCACAAAGACCTTTTCCGCCTCGCGGATGGTGTCGATATAGAAGTAGTTGCCGTTACCGGCTTTGCTGATCTGCTCCATGCGGCCATCCTTGTAGTTGCCGCCGCCAAAGCCGAGGATGGTGAGGTAGACTCCGCCCTTACGTTTTTCTTCCACCAGCCGCACCAGCTCAGCACTGGAGGACACGCCCACGTTAAAGTCGCCGTCTGTTGCCAGGATAACGCGGTTGTTGCCGCCACGAATAAAGTTTTGCATTGCCAGTTCGTAGGCAAGGCCAATGCCCTGGCCACCGGCGGTGGAACCGCCCGCCTGCAGGCTTTCAAGGGCGGCAAGAATCTTTTTTTGCTGGCTGGCCGGGGTTGCCGGCAGAACCACGCCGGCAGAGCCTGCATAGGCCACAATGCTGATGCGGTCGTTTTCGCCGAGCTGTTCCAAAAGCAGCTTGAAAGACTGCTTCAGAAGCGGCAGTTTGCTGGGCTCATCCATGGAGCCCGAGGAATCGATCAGGAAAACCAGGTTGCTGCGCCTGGGGGTATCGTCGGGTTTCTTCCCCTGCAGGCCGATGTGAACCAGGCGGTGCTCAGCGTTCCAGGGGCAGGGGCCGATCTCGGTGTTCAAGGAAAAGGGATGTTGGCCCTGCGGACTTGGGTAGTCATAGTCAAAATAGTTGATCATCTCCTCGATGCGCACCGCATCCTTGGGCGGCATCTGGTTGCGGCCGATAAAGCGGCGCAGGTTACTGTAGGAAGCGGTATCCACATCAATGGAAAAGGTGGAGAGCGGATTTTGCAGCGTGTCTTTGAAGGCGTTGTCACGGATGAGGTCGTACTCTTCGGTGTTG
>JAUNUN010000081.1 GCA_030538155.1 bacterium | reverse complement strand
ATAAGAATCAAGGGGCAGTAATTTTCTATTGACACTGTCAACCATATCAACAGACTAACGGACTATTTTTGCGCCCATGAGTTCCTCACAAAAAAATCCCCTGCTCGAATTTTTCGCCTCGGTGCAATTGGCCCTCTTTCTGCTCTTCCTTTTGGCCGGCACCTCCATCATCGGCACCATCATCCCGCAGAACGCGCAGCCAGGCCTGTATCTCGAAAAATACGGTCCGGTTGCTGCCCGTTTTTTCGAACTGCTGGATATCGGCGACATGTACAACTCATGGTGGTTTCTGAGTTTACTGGCGCTTTTTACAACCAACCTGATTGTCTGCAGCCTTGAGCGCATTCCTAGGGTGATCCGGCTCCTTAAGCGCGACAACCTTGCCGCCACGCCGGAGCAACTTGGCCGTTTCGGCCTCAAGCGCAGCCTGGACAGTTCCCTGCCCGCCACTGAGCTGGCTGCCCTGACCCGCGGTTTTTTTAAGGAGCAGGGCTGGAAGAGCCAGGCACGCGCCGCCGGTGGCGAGGGCAACCGTGACAGCAGCACGCTGCTTTTTGCCGAGAAGACGCCCTGGTCGCGTTTCGGAGTCTATGTGGTGCATGCCTCCATCCTGGTGATCCTTGCGGGCGCTGTTTTGGGTTCACCCTCCTTTGCCCGAAAGGTGCTCCGGCAAGACAACTTTGCCTACAAGGGCTTTGTCATGTTGCCGGAACAGGCCAGCACAGACCACATCAGGACCAATCGCGGCAACATGCCCGTCAACCTAGGCTTCACCCTGCGCTGTGATCACTTTCATATCGATTTTTACGACAACGGCATGCCCAAAACCTACAGATCGCTGGTCACGATCCTGGAAGACGGCAAAGAAGTGCTGCAGCGGGAAATTGTGGTCAACAAACCCCTGAAATATAAAGGGGTGACCTTTTACCAGTCCAGCTACCAACCCTATCCCGACTACACCCTGCAGTTGAGCAAAAAACCGGAAAACATCACCCTGAACACCACCATTGCGCCGGGCCGGGAAATGCGCTGGGATGAAGGCGGCCTCACCTACGGCATCATCAACTGGGAGCGTCAGGGCGAAGTCACCCGTCGGCTCAAGCTGTGGCTCTATGACGGCGAGGGGGAGGCCTCCCAGCTCTGGGTGGACATGAACCGGGAAACCGTGATCGAGCGGCCCAGCGGCCAGTACGTGCTCACCATCAAGCAGGTCTATGCCACCGGGCTGCAGGCGGCCAAGGATCCGGGCGTGTGGCTGGTCTACCTGGGCTGTGCGCTCATGCTGGTGGGTTTGTACATCGCCTTTTTCCTCTCCCACCGCAAACTCTTTGCCTACGTGGAAGAAAACGGGGCCGGCAGCCGCCTGCTTTTGGCTGGAACGGCCAATAAAAACAAGGTACACTTTGACTCTCTCTTCAATCGGATGGCGGACAAGCTGGCCCAACGCGCATCCTCTCCTCAGCCGTAAGGACTCTCCATGGACAGTTCCCTTTTATTCGGTCTTGCCATGATCGCCTATATCCTGGCCTCTGCCATGTATATAGGCGGGCTTCTCTTCAAGTCGCCGCGTCTCAACCTGGCCGGAACCTGCTTCACCTGGGGCGGCGTGGTCATGCACAGTTTCGCCACCCTGCTGCGCTGGCAGGAGACCCGTCAGGTGGGCGACGGCCATGCGCCGCTGACCAATATGTATGAATCCCTGGTCTTTTTTGCCCTGTGCATCGCCCTTATCCATCTCTATCTCGAACATCGTCACAAGCTGCAGGCACTGGGTGCCTTTGTCATGCCGCTTGCCGCTGTGTGCATGGCCTATGCCTCCTTTTCAGCCCGCATCGACGACAGCATCAAGCCGCTGATCCCGGCACTGCAGTCCAACTGGCTTATCGCCCATGTGGTCACCTGTTTTATCGGCTACGGGGCCTTTGCTATTGCCGGTGCCTTGGGCGTGATGTACCTGCTGAAACAAACCCGGCAAGACAAAAAAGTGCAGGAAGAGGAGAAGGACAGTTTCCTCCCCAGCCTTACGGCGATTGATGAACTCATCCACAAGACCCTTATTTTCGGATTTCTCTGGCTGAGCGCGGGCATCATCACCGGCGCAATCTGGGCGAACGAGGCCTGGGGCACCTACTGGAGTTGGGATCCGAAGGAAACCTGGTCCATCATTACCTGGTTCCTCTATGCTCTCACCCTGCACGCCCGTTTTACCCGCGGCTGGAACGGCACCCGCATTGCATGGCTCTCCATTGTCGGTTTTGCGGCGGTGCTTTTCACCTATTTTGGTGTAAACTTCTTTCTTTCCGGGCTGCACAGCTACGGCGCGAGCTGAGGATGGAACCCAGGCACGCCCTTCGTAACAGTTTGATTTTTGAGACTGTTCAACGCCTGATCAACCAAGCGATGGAGATACCATGCCGCTTTTGACCAAATATGCAGGCTTTGTCTTGCTCCTGCTGTTCTGCTTTGCTGCGGCACCGGCCCCGCAGCTTACGCCTGCAGCCTTTGCCGCTGAAAGCGGAGCAGCGGAGATAATACTGGAATCAAAGATTGACCACGCCAGGAAGGCAAAGCCCGCCTTTTTTCCGCACGGCAGTCATCAGGCCCGGCTGGAGTGCGCCCACTGCCACCATGCCCAAGATAGCGCAGGCAAGCTTGTGCCCTTTACTGCGGGCCAAGCCATAGCCTCGTGCGAAAGCTGCCATAACAGCGGCAATACAGCCATGCAGGAAGAACTGAACACCTTTCAAAAGGCCGGCCACGCGCTCTGCCGATCCTGTCATCAGGCAAGCAACGCCAAGCTTGCCAAGTGCAGTGTTTGCCACAAAAAAAGTGAATAGTTTCAATTTCAGAAATGGCCGCAGAGAGAGCGATTTGATGCGGCATTGAATAGCTCTTCCCGGAATGTACGGAATACCTGAAAACAAAAAAGCCGGTTCATGATGAACCGGCTTTTTTGTATGCGAATCCAGGGAATGTCAGCAACCGCCGTCAATCTCCATTATGAAAATCGGTACACGCAAATACCGTCTCATTCCGTTTCCAGATCAAAGATGATATCAAGAAGGCGAGGCAATGCGACGCAGGCGTACTTACAGGTACTCCGAGGAGCATTTGCCAAAGCCGACACAGATAGGGCTTTGATATGGAAATGGAATCAATCCTCGACATGGATTCTGGATATATCTCCCACCTCCAGAATCATCGCCCGTAAGGCGGTAAGCAGGTTGAGGCGGTTCCGGCGCTGGGCCTGGTCTTCTACCATGACCATGACCTGATCAAAGAAGCGGTCGACTGGCTCCTTGATGAGCAACATGGCGCTCAGGGCCTGCTGGTATTCGGCTGCGGCCAAAAAGGGCCTGCTTTGCTCCTGCGCCTCACCAAAGGCTTTAAAGAGCGCCTTCTCGGCGTCCTCACTAAACAGCTCGGGCCGGATATCGGTCGCACTGTTCTCCTTGACGATATTGCGGATGCGCTTGAACGAAGCGGCAAGTATACGGAAATTCTCCTCTTTCTGCAGGGCCTGCAGGGCTGCAATTCGCAGCAGACAGTCGCTGAGATCGTCAAAGCGGGCCATGGTGGCTGCCTCCACCACCTCTTGCGGCCTGCCTTCAGCAATCTGTTCGTTCTCAAATCGCAGGCGGATAAAGGCGAGCAGCTCTTCCAGGCACTCTTCAACAGCGCTGCCTAAATGACGGTACTGGGCCAGGGCGGTCTGGGCCAGCTCGCGCAGGGACAGGGAAAGTCCCTGCCGGCGGATAATGCTGATCAAACCCAGGGCTTGGCGCCGCAGGCCAAAGGGATCCTTGTTGCCTGTGGGCTTTTCACCGATGGCAAAGCAGCCTGCTAGGGTGTCCATGCGGTCGGCAAGGCCGACCAAGGCCCCGGCCAAAGACGAAGGCGCTGTTCCCCCTGCGCGCAAGGGCAGGTAATGCTCTTCAATGGCCAGTGCAACCGCGGCTGGTTCGCCGTCGTGCTGGGCATAGACCCGGCCCATGATGCCCTGCAAGGAAGGGAATTCACCCACCATGCTGGTGAGCAGATCTGCCTTGGCAAGCTGAGCTGCCCGGCGTACGGTTTCCTGCTCTTCCGGGGCCAGTTGCGCTGCCAGATGGACGGCCAGGCTGGTGATGCGCTCCATCTTTTCCCGCATGGTACCGAGCTTCTGCTGGAACACGATGCCGTCCAGATCCCGGCAGCGCTCGGCAAGCGGGCTTTTACGGTCTTCATTGAAAAAGAAGAGGCCATCTTCCAGGCGGGCGCGCAGCACCCGCTCGTGCCCACTGGCTGCAAGCTCGCGGTCGGCAATATTGGTGTTGTTCACGGCCACGAAATAGGGCAGCAGAACGCCTTTTTCGTCCACCACAGGGAAATACTTCTGATGCTCCCGCATAGAGGTGATCAGGGCCTCACTGGGCAGTTGCAGGAATTTGTCATCAAAACGGCCGCAGATGGGATAGGGATGTTCGACCAGGTTGGTAACCGTGGCCAGAAGTCCCTCGTGCAAAACCGCCTCTGCCCGGGCAAGCGGTACCTGCTCGGCAACGGCACGCCTGACTTCCTTCACCACCATTTCTCGGCGTTCAGCGGGCTTGGGCAATACGTTGCGGCCGGCCAAACCCTTGAGGTAGGAATCAAGATCCTTGACTGCAAAGGGCTCGGGCGCATGGAAGCGGTGGCCTCGGCTGGTGTTGCCGCAGGGAATATTTTCAATGGCAAGAGGCACCACCTCGCCGCCATACAGGGCCAGAAGCCATTGAATGGGAC
The DNA here is from genome assembly GCA_030538155.1 of bacterium. Taxonomy (GTDB): domain Bacteria; phylum Desulfobacterota; class Desulfobulbia; order Desulfobulbales; family Desulfobulbaceae; genus Desulfobulbus. The sequence continues at coordinate 2,294 of JAUNUN010000081.1, read as the reverse complement.
GGGCAAAGGCGAGATCCGTCTCGGCCCAGTGCATGGATTTGGGAAACACCGTCTCCCGGATCAGGGACTCCAGCAGGGCAGGCAAAAGTGCCATGACAGGCTCGCCCTTGATATCCTCCACTGCCATCAGATACTCGCCCTTGGGAGTGTTCACCACCTGCAAGGCTTCGGCCTCCAAGCCATGGGAGCGGGCAAAACCGATGGCGGCCTTGGTCGGACGGCCTTCGCCATCCATGCCCGCCGCCTTGGAGGGGCCAATATACTCCTTCAACCGGTCCGGTTGCCGTTCTTGCAGGGCACGAATCGCCAGGGTCAGACGCCGGGGGGTACCAAAGGTTTCAACGCCGTCATGGGCCAGGCCAAGCTCCTCCAGTTTACGTGCCATACGGGTGGCCATACTTTCCAGGGCCGGCTCGATATATCCTGCAGGAATTTCTTCACAGCCGATTTCAAACAGCAGTTCGCGCATTACGGTCATGACGGCATACATAAATCAGAGGTTGGGGGCCGCTAGGGGCCAGGTCAACAAGATGGGCGCGGCAGAGCCTGAACCGTGGATTGGCCGGTCTTCCGGCCATTCACGGGCAGCAAAACTTGCATAGCTACTCGCCGGATTTTTCACAACTACTTTGTACCAAATAAGGGCTTCTGTTGCTTCAAGGGTTGCGGCAATGACGGTACAGGCTCGTTCCACGGCAGGAACGCTCTCCTCTCCACCTGCCAGCGCGCCTTCGATCAGATCAATCAGATCTTCAATCCAGAGCAGACGCTGCATCCGCACCGCCACCGTGGCCAAGCCCCACAAAGCAGGAGCAGTGCCTGTTTTCATGCACGCCACTGTACTTATGGGCACATCCACTTCCACTACCAGGTCAAGCTCTGTGGCCAGGGTGCCGTACAGCCTGCAGGTATAGCGGGCAAGGGTGGCCTCTTCGGAATTGCCTGGAGTAAAAAAATAGGGGAACCGCATCTCCAGGTGGGCAGCCTCGGCATTGAGCCGCGCCTTCATCTCCTCCAGGATGCACTGATAGGCGGACAAGGTAAAGCGGTCGTGAAAGCCGTTTAGAATCTCCACAAAACGACTCATGTGCGTGCCCTTGAACTGGTGCGGCAGGTTGACGTACATATTGACCGTGGCCACGGTTTTCTGTGCCCGATGTGCCTTGTCCAGCACGATGACCGGATAGCTCACATCCTTGACGCCCACCTTGCGGATGTTGATGCGGCGGCTGTCGTGCTGATTTTGAATATCCTTCATGGAAGCGCCCATAACAATATGGTCGCGGCTGTTTGCCGGGCCTGATTGTCAGGCCAGCAGTCTGCGCACCGTCTCCTTCAATTCGTCCATGTCATAGGATTTGACCACATAGGCATCCGAGGCCCAGGCTCCGAGATCCTGCTTGAACTCCTGATAGGCGGAGTTGAGGATAACGGGCAGATCCGGTTTTTGCTCCTTCATGCGGCGCAGCACTTCAATGCCGTTGAGACCGGGCATGTTGATATCAAGGATCACCAGATCAGGCGGATTGCCGTCAAAGGAAGCCAAGCCCTCCTCACCGTTGTAAGCTGTTTCCACTGCATAGCCTTCATCGGTAAATTCTTCATGGTACAGCATCTGGATGGCGGGTTCGTCATCCACAATCAGAATTCTTTTCAGAGACATGGTCCCTCCTTATAGCTGCACGCTCCTTAAAAAGGCACAACTCTGCTCCGGTGGCATGGGATTGATATAAAAACCCGTTCCCCATTCAAAACCGGCAATGGAGGTCAGTTTGGGCACGATTTCAAAATGCCAGTGATAATGTTCCAGAGGACCGGAGCGAAGCGGTTGGGTGTGCAAAAGAAAGTTGTAGGGAATATCGGCAATGCAACCGTCCAAACGGCGCAGGGTTTCGGAAAAAATACGGGAGAGAGAAGGCAGCCAGGAGTCCGGCATGTCAATATAAGAGGAGCTGTGCTGCCGGGGCAGAATCCAGAGTTCAAACGGGGATCTGGGGGCAAAGGGCGCTACAGTAACAAAATGCTCGTTCTGGCAGACCAAGCGGATATCCTGCTGCAGTTCCTGGCGGATGATGTCGCAGTAGATGCAGCGGTCTTTATAGCGGAAATACGAAAGACAACCCTCCAGCTCGGAATTGATCATCCGCGGCAGGACCGGCAAGGCGATCAACTGGGAGTGGGAATGTTCCAAGGAAGCGCCGGCAGCGCTGCCATAGTTCTTGAACACCACTACATAGTTAAAGCGTTGATCTCTGGACAGATCACGAATCCGGTCCTGAAAGGCCCTGAAGGTC
>JAUNUN010000080.1 GCA_030538155.1 bacterium | reverse complement strand
CATTGCTGGAATTTGCGGTGGACCATTGCAGAGCCGACACCTTCAAATTTTTCTCTGGGTAAAGCATTCCAGATAATCCCGGTGCGAAGCACGTAGACAATAGCGGCGAAATACAATCGATCCGAATATTTTCGTTTTCTTCCACCTCCAGGTTTTCTGAGGTAGATTTTGTCAGCATCTCGCGAGGTTGTCGGAATCAATGGCTCGACAAGCGCCCAAAATTCATCCGAAATCTCCCAGGTTTTGATACGTGCCATGTTTCGCCTCCGTTGTTTTATTTTTCAACAGACTATCAAGAAAAAAACACTATAAGCGCAAGTAAAAAATTGTTTGTAGATAAGCAGTTAGTCATCGGAATAACAATTTCGGTCTGTCACCTTATTCCAGACTGTCCCATCCCCTGATTCTGCTGCCACCGAAACCCAGGCAGTGCCGCAACACAGGCTGCAGTTCATTCCATCATGTGGATGCGTTCACAATCCGGGCAGATCCAGGTGGGGCCGTTACTGATGCCCCATTTGTTTTCCTCAAAACATTCAGGACAGATCTCAAAGCCGCAGACACAACTCCAGCAAAAGGGCTTTTCTGCCTGGCAGCAGTGGCAGCGGTAGTCTTTTTTACGGCGGCGTCGCCTTTTTCCCTGTTGCTCAGTACTCATAAAGGCTCCTTGTTCGTTTTCAGTTCTTGCTGCATCCAATCCAGATAGGCAGGTGCGCCATCCACAATGGCAGCAGCGATGATTTCCGGGGTGTCGTAGGAATGCAGGGAACGGATTAGGCTCGCGATCTCAGGAAACAGATCTTTCCTGGCCTTGATGGTGCAGCGCAGCTCCCTGCTTTCTTCTATGGCTCCTTGCCAGTGGTAGAGCGATTGACAGGGCACGATCTGAACACAGGCGGCAAGCCTGGCCTCCAGCAATGCTCGGGCAATCTTTTCGGCCTCTTCCTGGGTGGCGGTGGTGGTTTCCACTTGAATATAGTCGGACATGCTCGTCTCCTGCAGGGCAAAATTTCAAAACCTATCACATATCACCAGAAGAGATTCTGGTAACTTGTTTTAAAATAGACTAGGCTTGCCGCCGCTTCAAGTAAGACTCTCTATTTCCCGCACATATCAGGAGAAAGCCATGCTCTTTGTGGTCGATGTCGGCAATTCGCATACGGTCAGCGGTCTGTATGACCGCGGCCGGTTGCTGGGCTGTTGGCGCTTGCAGTCGCATCAAGACAAAACCGCCGATGAACTTGCCCTCCGCTACCACGGTCTTTTTCAGATGCATAAGCTCGACCCTGCTGCTATCGAGGGCTTTGTCGTCGCCTCTGTGGTGCCGACCCAGGAAACGAGCTGGCTGCGCTTTGCCGACACTTATCTTACCCGGCTCAAATACCCGCCCCTGAGGGTGTGTGCGGATATACAACTCGACATGGGCGTTGAGGTGGAACATCCGGAGGAGGTGGGTGCAGATCGGCTGGTCAATGCAGTGGCTGCCTGGGAACAGATCCGCGCTCCGCTCATAGTTATAGACTTTGGCACGGCCATCACCTTTGACTGCGTCAACGCAAGCCCTGCCTATGTGGGCGGCACCATCCACGCAGGCATCGGCATTTCGCTCGATGCCCTGGCCAGCCGCACCGCCAAGCTGCCACGGCTGGACATCAACACCACCCCGGCGCATCCCATCGGCACCACCACGGTCAAGGCCATCCACTCCGGCATCCTTTACGGTTTCGGCGGTCTGATCGATCGCATGGTGGAGGTCTTGGGCAAAGAGCTGGTGCCGGCCAGCGGGCCGGTGCCTACTACCATCGCCACCGGCGGCATGGCTGCCCTTATCAAGCCCTATACGCAGCGCATTGATCTTATTGATGAGGAGCTAACCCTCAAGGGTCTGGCCCTTCTTTTTGAGCGCAACAAGAACCATGGCTGAGCAAATGCGTCTGCCGCCGGCCTTGCAGCGCGGAGACACGATCGGCATCTTCTGCCCGGCCGGGCCGCCGAAAAATCTGCCCCTGCTCAGGCAAGGCATTGCACTTTTGACTGAAGCAGGTTTTCAGGTGCGCTCTGCAGGCAGAATTGAAGTCCGCGAGGCTGAGTACCTGGCCGACAGCGACAGTGCGCGCGCAGAGGCCCTGCACCGGCTTTGGGCGGATGATGAGGTGAAGGCGGTGATGGCGGTGCGCGGCGGCTATGGCTGTCTGCGCCTTGCTCCTCTGCTGGATCTGCCGCTTTTGCAGCGCCACTGCAAGTGGCTGATCGGCTTCAGCGATCTTACCCTGCTTTTGAACCATCTTAACCGGCAGGCCGGTTATGTGTGCCTGCATGGCCCCATGGTCAGTTCTCTTGCGCACGCTCGCAGGGAAGATCTGCTCCAGCTCTTCTCCTACCTGGCCGGCTCTTTTGGGGAAAACCTGCGTCTACCCGGCCTGGAAATCTTACGGCCCGGCAGCGGACAGGGCCGTCTGGTAGGCGGCAATTTAGCCACCCTGGTGCACAGCATAGGCACGCCCTGGGACAATTCTTGGGAGGGTTGTATTCTCCTGCTGGAAGATACCGGCGAACACCTCTACCGGCTGGACCGCATGTTTACCCAGTTGCACCAGGCCGGCCGTTTCGACTGCCTGGCCGGGCTCTTGCTGGGCAGCTTTGATACAGGAACAGGTAACAGCTCCGCAGACCTGCGCCTGCAGGAACAGGTGTGGCAGCGGGTGCTGGAACTGATGCCGCCCGGCTTTCCTATCTGGGCCAATGTGGCTTCCGGTCACACAGACAGGAACATGCCCTTCCCCTTAGGTATGGAGGTGCGCATGGATTCCTCCAGCGCCGGACTCACTCTCCTCACCAGGAGAACGGTACATTCCTGAAATTTGTTGTCTGCTTGGCGAACTGCCTTCTTTTCTCGCCTCTTCAAAAAAATACCCCGCCAGGCGGGGTATGTTCACCAATACTAGACAGAGCCGGAATTACAGGGCAAAGCGGAAGGCAGCCCCTAAAAAGACCGTATCTGTATCGATATTCTTGTTTTTGTCATCCAAGTCTTCTTTATCACTGAAACGGTAATTGGCGGAAATATCCACATAGGTGCTGGGCAGCAGTTCGAGGTTCACACCCGCCTTCAAGGCAAAGAAGGGTTTGTCGGCAAAATCGCCGTCACTGTTGATGATGCCGATACCCGCACCGGCATAGATCCCCTTGCCGATCAGCAGGTAGGCCTGCGGCGCAATGGCAGTCTCATCCAGACGGTCGGGCAAGAGCTCCACGTCCAGCTCCACGCCGATCAGCCCGGCCCAATACTGATAGCTGACCAAGTAGGACAGGCCCTTATCGTCAAAGTCGTCGTCCAGATCATCCAGCATCACCCAGTAGTTGACGCCGCCACCGAGTCGGTGCTCGGCAGAGGCATTGGCCGCCGGATAGGCCAGCGCCAGCAGCAACACAAGAACCACGCGAAAAATCATCATCTTCTCTCCTTAAATGATTGGTGCAGAACAGATGCAGACATTATTTGCAGCGAAAAAACAGCAATACTGTCGCATAACTTGGTGGTTTTTATCGTATATCAGCACGAATGACAACATCAAACTGATCAATCTGCACCAGCGCATTGGCACTGGTTCCTACTAGAAAAAAGGAAAAACTCTGCCGCGCCTGCTCGTTGTTGAAAGAAAAAGATTGCTCCACTTCTTCTCCCTTCTTCAAAAGAGGCAATTCAGGAATGGCAATATTGCTTTGATTCTGCTCCCATTCTTTGACCAAGAGCCTCAACTGCACCCCCTCAGCAGGGGCCTGCAGCATCTTCAGGCGCAGATGCACATCAACGACAGTATTTGCCGGGAAATCAAGATATTGCGCGCCAATGAGATTGTCGCTCCAATCGTTTCCGGGTAAATCGTTCAATCTGCGCTGCTCGCCTGCAGCAAAACTGAGCACCCGCTCCCTGTCGGCGCTTTGCAGATTCCTGTCCAGAGTACGGGCAATGGCGCTCATCTCCCGGGCCTGTTTGCGCGGCACCTTTTGCAGGGGCGTGGCCGGTTCGCCAAGGATGCTTGCCGCTGTGCCGCCCAAACAGCGGCCGTCATCGCTGCACTCGTAGCGCATACCCGTGCCGGTGTGCCGCCTCAGGGCGGCTGCCGTGTAGGAGAGCATCTCCCTTGGGCTGTCATAATCGCGGAAAAAGCTGCGGCCAACCACCGTAAGCGGCACCGGCAGGTCAAAATAGTCCAGCACCGATACCGTGGTGTCTACCAGGCCATAGCCGCCCTGTTTGAGGCGCGGCAAAACCGAACCATCCGGGGCAAGGACTATGCCCAGCCCCCAACTGCTGACCCAAGTTGCCAGAGCAGAGCCGTGTGATTCATCTGAAACAATAAAGACCAGGGTGTCCTTAAGTACGCCGTCCTTGCGCAACGTCTTGAGAAAGGAAGCAACCGCATCATCCAGCAGGGCAACCGTAGCAGCCATGCGTGAAGGATACTTGGCCGCGATGGCATCGGTAACCGCATAGGGCTGGTGCGTGCCCACGGTCAGCAGGGTCAGCACCCAGGGTTGGTCGCGTTTCTCCAGGTTTTTTATGTAGTTGCGTGCGCCGCGAAAAAAAACACTGTCCACGACGCCCCATTCAAAGGGAAAGGGATTGGTTTCGGTAAACCATTCCAGGCCATGCACATGTTCAAAACCAACCAGGGGCATGAACCGATCTTTGGACATGAAGCCAAGATTGGCGGCCTGCAAATAGTGGGTGGACCAGCCATGTTCCCGCATCTGCGCGGGCAGGCAGTCGCGGGCGCGTTCCGGCATGGACTGCAGTTCAAAGGCCTTGGGCGTATCCCAGGAAAATTTACTGAAATCGCCACAGAGGATGGAATAGAGCCCACGGATCGTCTGGTGGCTGTGTGCGCTGAAATCCGGAATAAGCATGGCCGGAGCAGGACTTGCCGCAGCCAATTTGTCCATGCTGGTGTTCGAGGCAGTCACGCCCATGGCCTCACGAATTTCCGGATGATAGAGGCCGGGTATGCCTTCTAAGATTACGATGAGCACGTTTTTTGCCGTACCCTTTTCAATCAGGGTTTGGCCCTGTAGATCTGCCTGTTTCAGACTTGCTGGCAAAGCCACATCAATATGCTCGGCACCGCCAAACAGGGAATTATTGAGGCTTGCATCCAGAATGAACCAATGCAGGGGATTGTAGCGGGCTGTCAGGCTTTGCTCGGGAAAGTGGCCGGATAGCCGGGAATGCCCAAAAAAGAACAGGCCAAGCACAGCCACTGAGCCGATAAAAACCCGTCCGGCAAGGCGACGCAGGGGCAGGAAGACCAGTAGTGCTGCGCTGATGAACTGGATTACAGCAAAAATCGGGGCTGAAAGCTTGAAGCCGGCAGTGCTGTTTTTGACAAAATCCGCATCGCGCAGGTAGTGCAGATCCTGCCAGATGGGGTAGCGCTGCAGGGAAAAGAACAACTCCTGCGCACCGACCTGAAAAAGAGCCCAAACCAGCACGGGCACGATGCGCAACCAGCGAGGACAGGCCCAAATCAAGAGAAAACAGGCAAGACCCGTCAAAACATCAGACAAAAAACCTGCCGTTTGCCCCCACTGTGTACCAAGGCGCAGGGCGGCGGGCGAAAAACTGAGCAACGCCAAAAAGAGAAAAGCCGAATATTGCCGCAACACGACGATCCGTTTCAATGGTTTGCGCGGTCAGCCCGCTGGAAAACAGTACACCCGCAGAGCGCCTACAGGTGCAGAGAAAACAATTTCACTCAGATATTAAACAAAAAAAGAGAGCATGAAGGCAAGAAATACGACGAGTATCTGCGCTCTGTGATGGCCTGTGCGCTTTTTTTGAAACTGATACAAAAAGGGTTTACTGTGGAAGCGGAACAAGCTGGACAAAAAATGCTGCGCCCTACCTCTTCCTGTTCAGGAAAACAAGGAAGGACGAGCCCAGCCCTGCTTAGTCAAACGTGGCGAGGTTTCTTCTTGTATGTGGGGATTGTCGTAAAAAATGAGTGCTTATGTCGATTTACTTGACTTTAATCTCCCTGACCCGGGAAAATATCTCCAAGCTCTTACCCAGGCGTTCTGAAGGAGCCATGTGGTGTGACTTGGCGGCGGGGGTTTTGCCGGAAAGCCGAGCCATACCAGGACAATGCAAGCTGAATTTTTGTACTTTTACTAAAAAGGAGCTTCAATCATGACCACCAGGCTGAAAACATGCTGCCTTGCCATGGCGGCAATGCTGATCTTTTGCGTGGCTGACCACGTGCAGGCAGAAACCTTGAAGGTGACCGGGGGCGCCACTATTACCGAAAATTTTTTGGAACCTATCCGTGACGCCTTTGCCAAATCCTCCGGCGTTACCTTGGAGATCAGTAACAGCACACCTGCACAAGGCTGGCAGCAATTAACTGCCGAACAAGTTGACGCGGCGGTCTACGGACTCAGCTTCAATGAGGTGGTTGCTTCTGTAGAAAAGCAAGGCGGCAGCACCGCTAATCGTGCCGAAATGATGCCCCAGGTTATTGGCATGATGGATGCGGGAACCAAGATCATTGCCAACAAGGACGTTGGTCTTGCCTCTCTAAGCCCTAGCCAGTTGGCGGGTATTTTTTCCGGTGAAATTACCAACTGGTCGGCAGTCGGCGGGCCGGACAAAGCCATTGTGGTGGTTTTAGGAACTAAATACCCGGCAATTTTGGAGCAATTCAAGAAAAATCTGATGAAAGGAAAAGACTACAGCGGCAATGCTATGCAGGTCGAAACCTACGCTGACATCAAGGAAAAAGTTGCTTCAACTCCCGGCGCTATCGGTTTCAGCACCGCAGCCCTGTTGGATGACAGCATCCAGCCCATCCGCTACAGCGGCGGCATGCGTATTGTCACCCTAATTACCAAGGGGCCGGAATCACCAGCGGCTGAAAAGCTGATCCACTTCATTCAAAAGGAAGGCAAAAAGTACGTCAAGCAATAACCGCATAACATTGCCAGCGAAGAATCGGGTAGGAGGCGGGGTTGCCCCCGCCGTCCTCCCACACCACCGGACGTACGGTTCCGTATCCGGCGGTTCATGTACC
>JAUNUN010000079.1 GCA_030538155.1 bacterium | reverse complement strand
GCAAATGCTTGCGGGGCATGCCAGAAGGTAGGTCTGTGTCGCCCCAGGATTTTACCGTTCTCACGCTGGAGTATGGGAACGATGGAGAGGGTGTTGACTGATGCATAGGTGTTTGCCAGGCCTGCTTATGCCTTGGTAAAATCCGTACAGTTTCGCCAGCAGGTGGGGTCGCTGGCCAGGCAATCGCCGGTGAGTTGGAAGGCCGCTCCCCGGCAGCCGTAGCATTCCGCGGCCTTTTCGCAGCTCTTGCAGGGGCCCTTGATGGTTTCTCGGTAATTTTTAAGGTCATTCAGCACGCTGGAAGAGCGTAGAATATCTGCCAGCGGCTGCTCGCGGATATTGCCGACGGCCAAAGTTACGCCCACGCAGGGCATGACCTCGCCTTTGGCCGTCACCAGGCAGGAAACCTGGTGGCGCATGCAGCGGTTGCCCACCAGGGGCGGCTGCGGTTCCCAAATTTTGCCGAACTCCTGCCGGTCTATGGCGGCAAGCTCGGTAAAAAGCGCCTTCAACTCCGGACCGGATACATTGAGCCAGTTGTTTGCCACCGCATTGGCCTGCGGAGTGATGACCTCGAAGTAGGGCTCGATGCCTTCCCGGCGCAGCCAGTGCCAGAGATCCGGCAGTTCTTCGATATTCTGGCGGCAGATCACCGTGGACAGGGCAAGAAAAAGCCCGTTTTCCGGATAACCGGCGCTGCGCAAGTTGGTGAGCGCCTGGGTAATAATGGCATGTGCGCCCTTTTTTCCGGCCAGTTTGTCTTGCAGTTCCGCATCACGCGAGTTGAGTTTGAGTACCACCCGCGCCTTTAGTTTCGCCAGCAGGCCGGCCAGTTCTGCCGTCACACCGCTGCCGTTGGTAAAAATTTCAATGGCCAGTTCATTAGCCGTCAGAAATTCGAGCATCTCCGGCAGATGGGGGTAAATACTCGGTTCACCGCCTAAGATAATGATCTTCCTCGCACCAAGGGCCTTGGCCTGCAGCAGAACGGAGCGGATTTCTTCCCTACTCAGTTCATTGGGGTGCGCAACTCGGTCTTCCACATAGCAGTAGCTGCAGCGGAAGTTGCACAGGCGGCTGAACTCGATCTCCATGGAGAGCAGTCTGCCTGCGATAACCGCCTCCCGCACCTCTTGTTCGCTGAATTCCAGATTGTAGATCTGCATGCTCAGTACCCTTCCAGATCCGGAAAGTGGTTCATGCCCCGCCAATGGGCCTCGGCTTCTTGGTAGAGCCCGTGCCAGCCCTTTTGCTTGAGTTTGCGTTCATAGCTGAGTTTGAGCACCGGTTTGACGGCAAAGCGCCAGAATGAGGTCCAGAGGCGACCTTCTTGGCGCAGCAGTTGGGGCGGTCGCCACCAGCCCAATACCTGTTCCCGTTGCAGCCAGAACTCAAACTGCAGTTCCTCCATGCTTAGGTGTTGGGTGCGCACATTGGCCCAGAGGCCGTTGTAGCGTTTGTAGTCATCCATATTTACCACCATGCCCGCCTCGATCAATTGCTCACGCATGCCGGTTTTGGGGTAGGGGGTGAGCACCTGGCAGTAGGGCACATCCGCGCCGATTTCCTGAAAGAATTCGTAATTTTCCCGAATAGCCGCAGCATCGTCGTCCGGAAAGCCGAAAATCAGGCCCGCCAGCACCATGATGCCGTGTTTGTGGCAGTTGGCAATGGCCTGCTTGCCGGCCGCGACAATATCGCCCTTGCCGGCCTGGCTCAGGTTCTTTTTGGAGCCGTTTTCTATGCCCAGAAAGACAATGCGAAAGCCCGCCTGCGCCATCTTGGCCACCATCTCCTCGTTGGCGGCAATGGTGAGGCAGTCGGCCTGCACGGTCAGCATCAAATTTTTGTAGTTGCGGGCAATGATAGCGTCGCAGAGTTGTATCACCCGCTTGACGTTCAACACGATGTTGTCATCCGAGAGAAAGACCCAGCGGGTTCTGCGCTCGTAATAGATGTTGTCCAGGTCGGCCAGCACCCGTTCTATGGGATAGGTGCGGAAGCTGCGGCCATACATGTGGCGCATGCAGCAAAAATTGCAGGAGCGGGTGCAGCCGCGCGAGGTCTCCAGCACCTCCACCTTCTTGGTGACGATGTGATAGCCCCAGGTGAGCCTGCGTTTATCGCGAACCGGCGGCTTAATATCGGCAAGGTCCAGGTTCTCGCCCCTGGCATTGTGCCGGAAAATTCCGGCGCGCTTGTACGACAGGCCGGGGATGCGCTCCACCGCATCGTTCCCTTCCAAGGCTCGCACCAGCCGCCTCATGATGGTTTCGCCCTCGCCGCGTACCATGTAGTCAAACCAGCGGGCATCGGGGCTGTTTGCCACTTCTTCATACATCAGGGTGGCGTGGTAGCCGCCCAAAACAAGGGTGGCCTGGGGTCGCAGGGTTTTGAGCAGATGGGCGATCTTGACGCAGGTGTCGAACTGCCAGGTCATGGAGGAGAGGCCGATAAGATCGGGCTTGAAGTCCCTCACCAGGTGCGAGAGGTATTTTTTTAAGGAGCGCCGTTTACGCACCAGGTCAACCAGACGGATTTCATGGCCGGGGTCCAGATTGGCGGCAATGCTGGCAATACCCAAATTGGGCATGTGGACCGCAGATTCATGGATGACCACTGGAGTGATATCCGGCATGGACAGGAGGAGGATATTCATGGCTGGGCTTTGCTAGGTTGCGGACGGAGAAGACTGATAGGAACAGATGCTTTTGGACGTTGGAGGAATTTCGCCCTTGAGCAGGGCGTGTATTGCTTCCTCCAACTGGGATAAAGGGGCCTGATAGAGCGGGTCTTGCGGCTGAATGCAGCCCACGGCGGTAATGCGGATGGTATTAGCCTGGCCGGCATTGAAAAGGAAACGGCCGGGCGGAAAAAGCACATTGGTGTTGTCGATGCGAAAGACGACAATAGGCGCCTTGGTGAGCCGGGCCAGTTTAAGGGCGCTGTGCTGCAGTGGGCCTGGCCGGCCATTCCGGCTGCGCGTTCCCTCCGGGAAGATGAAGAGGTTGCCGCCCGCGGTAAGATAATCCTGCAGGCCCTCCATTTGCCTGAGCATCAGGCGGGCAAAACGGCCTTCGCTGCTGGAAGGCAAATAGCCCGCACTCCGCAGCACCCAGCCGAAGATGGGAATGAGGAAAAAGCGTGCCTTTACCACCGTGGTGCAGAAAGGCATGGCTGCCATGAGCAGCAGTGGGTCCAGGTAAGAGAGATGGTTGCACAGAATGACCGCGCCCTTGGTACTCGTCAGGCGCGCATCGATTTGCCGGCTCTGGCGGGGGACGATCATTCCGAGAAGGGCGAATAGGCCCCGGCAGTAGAGGTGATTGAGCCGTTGAAAGGCCTGGCGGCGACGCGGGCAGAAAAAAGCACCGGCATAAAAGGGGGCAAAAAAGAGGAGAAAGGCAAAGATGTAGTACGCCCAGGCTGCCAGGGTCACCGGCAGGTCAATGAGGAGGCGCGCGAGCAGGGTGGGGGTGGGGTGCGTTTCAGCCTGCATCCGCCCCTTTCCGCACCAGCAAACAGGTGTTGACCCCGCCAAAAGCGAAATTCTGCACCGCAGCGACGCGTGTATCCGCATCCATGCATGCGGGCGTATGGCGAATCATGGCACAGCGCGGGTCGATTTCATCAAGGTTCAAAGTGGGCGCAAGAAAGCCTTCCTGCATCATGTAGAGGGTAAAGATCAGCTCGATTGCCCCGCAGGCCCCCATGGTATGGCCGGTATAGCCCTTGAGCCCGCTCACGTAGGGAGTGGGGGCCCGGCCTTGTCCATAAACCTTGGCAATGGCCTGGGCCTCGATGATATCGCCCATCTTGGTGGCTGTGGCATGGGCGCTGATAAAATCCACCGCTTCCGGGCTGAGTCCGGCGTTTGCCAATGCCAGTTGCAGGGTGGCGGTGATGCCGTCCAGGTTGGGCAGGATCATATCGCCGCCGTTATTGGTGCAGGCAAACCCCAGCACCTCGGCCAGAATCGGCGCGCCGCGCCGTTTGGCGCTTTCATATTCTTCCAGAAGCACCGCGCCCGCGCCTTCGCCCACCACCAGGCCGTCGCGCTTCTTGTCAAAGGGGCGGGGCGTTTGCTCGGGGTGCTTGTTAAAGGCAACCGAACAGGCCAGCAGGTTGTCGAAGACCGCCACAGTGGTGGTGTCGTACTCGTCGGCCGCGCCGCAGATCATGGCATCCTGCAGACCGAACTTGATGGCCTCGTAGCCGAAGCCGATGGCCTGGCTGCCGGTGGTGCAGGCCGTGGCCGTGGCGATCACCCGGCCGGTGATGTGGAACATGCGGGTAATGTTGACCGCAGTGGTGTGCACCATGGAGCGCAGGTAGTCCACCGCGCCGATGGAGGAAAAACCGCTGTCGAGCTGCTGAAAAAAGGTGCGGTAGATATCCCGCTGCACCGTCGGGCTGCCGTGGGTGGAGCCAAAGGCCACGCCCAGTCGCCCGGAGCTGATGAAATCCGGATCGAGCCCGGATGCGGCCAGTACATCGCCTGCCACCCGGCAGGCATAGTTGGCCACCGGGCCCATGGTCTTGCGAAACTGGCGGGCAAAGTCAAAGGCAATGGGGTAGTCCACCGTGCCGAAGACCTTGGAATGGATGCGCCCGGCAAGCAGGCCGTCGTCTTTTAGCGGCTTCACCCCGGAAATGCCTGCCTTGAGATTGGCCACGATATCTTTCTTGCCGTAGCCGATCGGGCTGATGGCGGAGCAGGCGGTAATCACAACCCGGCGGCTCATGGTTTGACCAGGCCCCGCTTGCGCTGCATGGTTTCGATATAGTCCAGGATATCGTTAATGGTGCGGATAGCCATGGCCTGCTCCTTTTCCTCGCGGGTCAGGGCAAAGCCGAGCATTTTTTCTATTTTGGCCAGGAGTTCAATGGCATCGATGCTGTCAAAGCCGTGCACATCGCGCAGATGGTCATTCGGGGCGGGATTTTTGAATTCAAAATCCTGCACGAGAATGGCGATAATCCGCTCCTGCAGTTCCTCTCGTGTCATAATGCCGTTTCGCTGAAGAAATGGGGAAAAGCCCAGAATAATACTTGGTTTGCGGTAAAAAGCAAAGACTTGCCGTTTCAGGGATGCCAGGGGTGCAACCCGGCCTTTGACCCGGCCCTTCTTTCATCCAGCGAACCTGGAGCAGCATGGACAAAGCGGCGGAAGTGGAACCAGGCAAAGGGGTGCTGCCGCAGGGCCTGCTCCAGCAGGTCGGCGTACTGCTGCGCCGCGCGCTGGAGCACTGCATCGCGTTTGCTGCGTGCAGGATTGGGCGGCAGATGCAGGGGCGGCGACAGGCTGAAATGATAGCGGCCGGAGCCGGTGCGGAAGGCGAAAAAGACAAAGATTGGTGCCTGGGCCAACATGGCCATGACAAAGGGCGCTGCCGGTATTTTGGCGATGCCGCCCAGAAAGGAAACCTCCAGGTGTTTTTGCTCCGGCCTCAAAAGGATGTCACCGGGCATGGAGACCACCCCGCCCCCTTGCAGGAAGCGGATGCCCTCTATGGCGAGCATCGGGTTCTCGTCCTTGGCCTCCATGCTGAGAATGCGCACCCCGCCTTGGCGCAGGACCTCTTTTTGCGCGGCCTCCACACCCTCCTTCTGTTTTGCCCCCATGAAGAGCAAGAGGCGTAGATTTTTGAACTGGCGGCCCAGCAGGCCGGCGGCCATCTCCCAGTTGCCCAGGTGCGACATGAGGAGAAGTGCACCTTGCCGGTTGAGGAAGGGTTCAAGCTGTATCAGTCCTTCAGAGCTGAAGGTGATACCATCGCCTTTGCCGCGCCGGGCGAGAAAACGGTCCGTGTGGATAGTGGTGAAGTGCTGGTATTGGCGAAAACTGGCGTACCAGTGCTGGGCTCTGGTGTGATGAGGATAGAGCAAGCGGTAAAAACGGATGCTTTCCTTTCTGAGCGGCGAGAAGAGGAAATAAGCGAGCGCAATGAGGCGGGCGTTCAGGCTTAAAAACCAGGTACCCAAAAGGCCTGCGCCGCCTTCCAGCACACGGTACCAAAAAGCCGTCATGGCCTGCGCTTCAAGCCGAACCAGCGCCGGAAAAAGAGGCGGGAGAAGGTGGCGCTGTTTCTCAAAAAATCGCGGCCGGGCCGGAAATGGCTGATGCGTTCGCCCTTGGGCTGATAGACTACCTCTACCGGTGCTTCCAGCACCTGCAGACCCTGCTGCCGGGCCAGCACCAGTACCTCCACCTCGTACTGATAACGGCTGGCCTGTACACTGAGATGCAGGGTTTCCGGCAGGGGATAGAGACGGAAGCCGGATTGAGAATCCGCCAGCTTGGGCCCGCCACAGACCCAGACCCAGAAGTTTGAGAAGCCGCGTCCGGCCCGGCTGGTCCAGGGCACATGGATGCCGTCCATGCCGCTGCGCACGCCAACCACAAGCGGCCTGCCTCCGGCTGATCGGGCCCGGGCCAAGAGATTGCACCCATCTTCTGCCCGGTGCTGGCCGTCGGCATCCATGCTGAGCGCCCAGGTATAGCCCTGCTCAAGCGCAGCACTGAAGGCGCTCCGTAAGGCGGCACCCTTGCCCAGGTTCTTACGGTGGCGCAGGATGCGCATATCGGCATATTCAGGCAGGGTGGCCAGGCGGTTAAGAACGGCAGCGGTGTTATCGCTGGAGCCGTCATCTACTACAAAGATGGGGAGACCCAGGGTGCCGGCATCTGCAAGCACGGCCGGCAAACGGCTGCCATGGTTGTAGGCTGGGATGACTAGGGCTGCCTGCATGTTAGATCTCTTAGGGATGTGAGTCTATAAATGGGCACACCGCCAGAGCCCAGGTGCCTGGCCCCATGTGTACACCTGAGGTCAGGGAAAGGGGCACCACCTGAATCTCGCTTCCAGGCAGCAGGGCCTGCACCTGCGGCAGCACCACTTGCCGCAACCAGCCTTCGTTGTCGCTGAACTGGAGCAGGGCCAGGGTAATTGCCCCCCTACGCTTGAGCTGTTCTATCTGGGTCAGGGCGAAATCCACCTGGGCCGCTTGGCTGCGCAGTACCGCCAGCTTGCGCACCCCTTCCGGCTGCGGGCTGATAACGGGTTTCAGGCCAAGCAGTCCACC
>JAUNUN010000017.1 GCA_030538155.1 bacterium | reverse complement strand
CAGTCCGGCCCTGCTCAGCAAGTTCGGCCGTTACCGGGAACAGATGGAACGCATTGACACCTCGGGTGTCAAGGTGGTGGTCTTCGGCGGCGGTACCGGTCTTGCCACCCTGATCGGCGGCGATTCCCGCCGGGATGACTGGCCCCTGCGCCCCTTTACCGGTTTGAAGCAGTTTTTCGCCGATCTGCACAGCGTGGTCTGCGTGACCGATGACGGCGGCTCCACCGGTGAACTGCGCAAGATTTTGCCCCTGGTCGGCCTGGGCGATCTGCGCCATGTGCTCTTGGCCGCCATTCGCCGGGATGCACTCATCCGCACCTATGCCTTCAGCGAAACCGGGGTACGGCAACTGGCCCTCACCCTGCACAGCCTGTTCAACTACCGTTTCAGCACAGCACCCGCATCGGCAAGCGCTCTTTTTGCCGCCAGTTCCGTGCGCCTAAGCTCTCTGCCGGGGCCACTCAGAGATTTATGCACGGACCTGGTCGAAGCGCTCTTCAGCGACAGCCGTCTGCAGCCGCTTTTAGAGCACCCGCAATGCCTGGGCAATCTGCTCTTGGCAAGCGCCATCTATAAACATCTTGATCCGGCCTGCAGCACCGAAAAACTGCTGCAAGAGCCGCAGAAGCTGCATCTGGCCACAGCGGCCGGTCTTGCGGAAGTAGTGCGGGCCCTTGGTATGCCGGATGACGCCCTCTTGCCGGTAGCCCTTACCCCGGCCGAGTTGTGCGTACTCTACAGCAACGGAGTGCTAGCCACCAGCGAGGATAAATCCAGCACCGCCAGGCGGCAGTATCCGGTCGACCGGGTCATGACCTCCTTTTGCGGCGAGGCGGTTTTGCACCCGCGCCTGCTTGGCCTCATTGCCGAGGCCGATATCCTGCTCTTTGCGCCGGGCAGCCTGTACACTTCCATCATTCCCATCCTGCAGACCCCGGCCGTGGCCGATGCCATCCGCGCCAACCAGCGGGCTATGAAGCTTCTGGTGGCCAATATTTGGGTGCAGACCGGGGAAACCGATGCCACCCGGGAAGCGCCGGAACGGAAGTTCTACGTCTCCGACATGATCTGTGCCTATCACCGCAATATTCCCGGTGGAGTAGAGGGGCTTTTCTCACATGTCATTGCGCTCAACATGGCGGATATTCCCGGCTCCGTGCTGCAGGGCTATGCACTGGAGGCAAAGGAGCCTATCTTCATAGACCGTGAGCATGTACAGCAACTGGGTTTTGGTCTGATCGAGGCGGCAGTGTTTTCGTGGGATCTGCTGCAGCGGCAGAACCGTATCCAGCATGATCCCGATGCCCTAGCCAAAACAATCAAGGCCCTGTGGATCCTGCGCAGATCGGCTCAACTCGACAATCGCGTGCCTACCCGGCAACTGCCCCCGGCCGACGGCGGAGCCGGGCAGTACCGCTGTGTGCGGCCGGCGGTGCCCTGCAGCCGCTACCAGGCCATTCAGGAACAGTTGCGCACTCTTCAAACCGGCCGCATCTCCACACCTGTCCAGGCAGAAAAGGAATGTCCGGCCTTTCTGCCCGCCCGCAGGCAGAGGGAATTGATCCAGACCATGCTCAACATCCTTTGGCGGCATCCGGATATTCCGCTGTCGCACCTTGTGGGCCCACAGAAAATCTGGCTGGTTGATACCGCAGTCTGGAAACAGGCCCAGGAGTGGGACAATATCTTTTCCTCCTACCAGCCCGAGAGCCGCCGTATCCTCATCCGGGAAGACCAGTGCCGGGATGCGCGCCGTTTTGAAACGGCCTTTCTCGTTGCCCTTGGCCAGTCGCTTTTGGGCAACTATGCAGCCAAGAAGAGTATGGAGCCGCTCCTCTTTAAGGGTAATGCCGTGGGCCTGCTCTACCGCCTGCAGGTGCAGGAAGCAGCCAAACTGGATGGATGTTTATCGTACGAGGATATCGGTCGGTATCTGCAATTGGCCCGCATGCGCCCAAGTCCCAATGAAAGCGGGGTCTTTACGAGGGCAGTAAACCTGGCCGAAGGCTTCACCCCGCCGGGTCTTTTTTTCGGCCTCTTCTATGCCTGGTATCTTGACAGCAGTCTGGCCCCGAATATTGAGTATAAAATGTCGATCATGCGGCACGAACAGGCGGCGATGATTCCCGAGCAGATGCGCATGAGCCGGCGCCGCGAAAACACGATTGTTTTTTTCAGGGAAAAGGTTTTCCGACAACTGCAGACGCAGTAGTCCATGTCAAGGTTGGTTGAGCCCGTAATGCACTGCAACCAAACTCTTTGAGCTTGCATTATTTTTTGTTATGAGCATATTCTTTACGTTTCCACTGTTTCTCTTTCCGCTGCTTTTGAGTTTGAGTGCTTGATGAAAATCCTTGTCATAGACGATGATCCCCAAATTCGCCTGATGCTGCGCGAGGTGCTCGTGTGGGCCGGGTATGATGTGTTTGAGGCGGAAAACGGTCGTGAAGGTCTTTTGCAGCAGCGGCGGCACTTGGCGGATTTGGTTATCACCGATCTGATCATGCCGGAACAGGAAGGTCTGGAAACCATTGCGGTGTTGAAGAAGGAGTTTCCAGGGCTCAAGATCATCGCCGTCTCGGGCGGCGGCCGGGTCGGCCCGGATATGTATCTGCCTACAGCACAAGAATTTGGGGCAGACATGGTCTTCAGCAAACCCTTTGATATCATCCGCCTGAGTGAGGCCGTCAAGGAGTTGCTGTCCGGCAGTTGAAATGCTGTCCTAAGCAGATTGTCTGGCCGCAATACCGTGACACGGCGGCTTCCTGTTTTTTCCATTCCGCAGTTTTCCCGTCTTTTCTACTGTGTAGCGCCTGTATGTATCTTGCCCGCAAGGAAAACGGCCCGAACCGTTATGAATTTGTCCTGCGCGAATCCTATCGCCGGGGCGAGTATTTTGCCTGCCGCGATGTGGCCCGCCTTGGCCGGGATCCCGGCGATTATCTCGTTTACAGCGGCAACAATGCCTTTCATATCGATGAAACGCTGATCCAACACCTGCGCGCCCAGGGGGTAAGCACGCCCTACGCTGAACTCGAAGACCTGTTTTTCCCCTATGTGGATCCGCAAATTCGCATCCATCTTGAGCCTTTTCGCATGCGCGGCCGCAACCGCAACTGGAAACGCGCCGACGACAGCCTGCGCCGGCGGGCTCTGGAAGAGACCCATGTTTTTGACCGCAGACGTTTGCACTATCTGAGGCTCGGCCGCAGCTCGGTGCAGGCGGTGGAAAAGACTCCGGCCCTCTACATCAGTCTTCTTGATAAATCGCGCGACGAGATAGAACAGCATATCCTCCTACAGGAGCAGATCTTGCAGGCCAGGGATTTGCACTACTATCTCTTTTCCATTTTTGATTTGCAGCGCCATTTCCAGGAAAGCTATGCCCGTTCCATGCCCCATGCCCTGGAGCAGGGCAAGGTGGATGTGTTTTTTCTGGAAGAGTTGTGCAGCCTAGCCCAGGATGAGCGTTTCTGGCTGGGTTATCCTGTTGATTTGAAAAAGGACGCGCTGCCGTACTACCTGCGCCGCTACCTTTTCATGTATTTTGACCTGATTCCGGAAGAACTGCCCCACTGGCGTGCCTCCTTCAGCGGCCGCAGTCGCCGTTTCTCCAGCAGCGGCAGTGGTGCGCCAGGGCCGGACAGGCAGAATCTTTCGCGCCAGGATGCGCTGGCTGTTTTTTCCCTGAGCGCGGCAGAACTGGGCAATCTGGACAAAAAAGGCCTGACCCGGCTGTACCGCAAAAAGGCGCAGGAGATGCATCCGGACAAGGGCGGCGATGCCGAGGCCTTTATCCGCCTCACCAGCGCCTACGAACAGCTCCTGCCTTCTCTGCGATGAACAGCAGCGCGGCAAGACCGCAAGAAAAAAAAGC
Source organism: bacterium (assembly GCA_030538155.1). GTDB lineage: Bacteria > Desulfobacterota > Desulfobulbia > Desulfobulbales > Desulfobulbaceae > Desulfobulbus. Next base: position 48,597 of record JAUNUN010000017.1, on the reverse strand, counting down.
GGAAGAACAAACACCACAAAAAAAAGCCCGGCTGGCTACACTCTGGGCCATTGTTGCGCCCATTTTCCGTAAACACCGGCTGCGTCTCCTCTTTGGCCTGGCCACCCTGATTGCGGTTGATTTTCTCCAACTACTCATCCCCAAGCTGGTCCAGCAGGCCGTGGATGCCCTAGCTGCAGGCACCGCTACCACCACCCTTTTAACCCGTATTGCCGCGATCATTCTGGTTTTTGCCCTGAGTATGGCGGTACTGCGCTTTGTCTGGCGCTATATGATCATCGGTTTTTCTCGCCTTTTGGAGCGCAGCCTGCGCAACCGGCTCTTTGATCATCTTTTGCGCATGGATCAGCCCTTTTTTGAGCGTCGCACCACCGGCGACCTCATGGCCCATGCCAGTAATGATTTGAGCGTCATCCAAATGGCCTTTGGTATTGGCGTGGTGGCCGCGGTGGATGCTGTGGTCATGTCGCTTGCCGCTCTGGGCTTCATGCTGGCTATTGATGTGCGCCTTACCCTGATTGTGCTTTTGCCCATGCCGATTTTGATCTTCTGCACCAAAAAGCTCTCCGGCATGCTCCACAACCGCTTCAACCTGGTGCAGGAGCAGTTCTCTCAGCTCACGGAGTTTGCCAGGGCCACTTTGGTCTCCATTCGCCTGATCAAGGCCTACAGCCTGGAGGACTTTCAAACCAGGCATTTTGAACGTCTGGGCAATGACTATGTGGCCATGAATCTGCGCGTGGCCAGGGTGCAGGGTCTGCTTGCGCCCACCTCCACCCTAGTGGGCAGCGCGGGCATGTTGCTCCTCATGTACTACGGCGGCGTCTTTGTGATTGAAGGGCATATTACCATCGGTTCCTTTGTCGCCTTTGTCAGCTACCTAACCATGCTGATCTGGCCGATGATGGCCGTGGGCTGGGTGGCTAATATTGCCCAGCGCGGCATCACCAGCCTGCGCCGGGTGCACAGCGTGCTCGCCACCAGGCCGAGCGTGGCGAGTATGAACAGCGGGGAGAGTGACGCTTGCCGCAGCTTGACCGCCGCCGATACGGTCACGTACAGTTGCCGCAACCTGCACTTCAGCTATGAGGGACTGCCTCAGCCGGCACTCTCCGGCATCAATCTGGAACTCGCGCCCGGCCTGACCGGGCTCACCGGCCGCACTGCTTCGGGCAAATCCACCCTGTGCAAACTCCTTTTGCGTATGTACCCGGTTGAGCCGAGCATGCTCTTTTTCCAGAACAAGGATGTCACCACCCTGGATCAGGCCTGTGTCCGCAGCCATATCGCCTATGTCAGCCAAGAGACCTTCCTCTTTGCCGACAGCATTGCCGCCAACATTGCCCTGGGACGGCCGGATGCCACTTTGGAGGAAATCCGCGCGGCTGCTGCTTTGGCCGCCATTGATGATGAAATCATGGCCTTCAGCGGCGGCTACGAAGCGGCCATCGGCGAGCGCGGGGTCAAGCTCTCGGGCGGGCAGAAGCAGCGCATAGCCCTTGCCCGCGCCTTTCTCTGCAGGCGGCCCATGCTCATCATTGATGACGGCCTTTCTGCCGTTGATGTGGAAACCGAGCAGGAGATCATCAATAATCTAAAAAACCACCAGGCCGAAAACACCATTCTTCTAGTCTCGCACCGGGTGAATGTCCTTCGTCACTGTGATCGCATCGTGGTGCTGGACGAGGGCAAAATCAGCGGCAGCGGCAGCCACCAGGATCTGCTTGAGCACAGCTTTTACCGCATCATGGTGGAGAAACAGCGCAACCATGCTTAACTACGGCTACTCAGAAGAGGGCACGCCCGGTTCGGTGCGCGACCTTACCCTGTGGCGGCGCATCCTCGGCTACAGCGTCCGCTACAAGGGGGCCTTGGCGCTCGCGATCATGCTGGCGCTCGCAGTCAGTATTTCCACCCTGATTATGCCCCAGCTCATGCAGCGCGGCATTGACGACTACATCCTGGCCACCGGCCAGGCAAGCGACCTGCGCGTACAGGGGTTGGGCCGCATTGTTTTGCAGTACAGTGCTCTGGTGGTGCTCATTTTTATCTGCACCTTTGCCCAGATGGTGCTCCTGGAATGGGTGGGCCAGTCGGTCATGCACCGCATGCGCCAGGATCTGTTCATTCACCTGACCAGCCTTGATCTGCGTTTTTTCCACAGCCAGCCTGCAGGCCGCCTGGTGACCCGCCTCACCAACGACATCCAGAACATGCACGAGATGTTCACCTCGGTGATGGTGGTGCTCTTCAACGAGGCCCTGAAACTGGCCGGCATTTTTGTCTTCCTTTTCTGGATGAACGCCCGCCTAGCCATGGCTATGTTCATCTTCGCGCCCATTGCCCTGGGCGCGACCTGGCTCTTTTCCCGCCTGGCACGGGACCGCTTCCGGGATATTCGCATCCAACTCGCCAAGATCAATGCCTTTCTGGCCGAGAACTTGGGCGGCATCAGCGTTATTCAGGCCTTTGGCGCGCAGATGCGCAGCAGCGCCCTTTTCCAGGCACTCAACGAGGGTTACCTGCGCCGCACCTTCAGCCAGATCAAGGTCTTCGGCATCTTCATGCCCTTTACCGAGATGCTGGGCTCTATCGCCATTGCGGTGATTGTCTGGTACGGCGGCGGCGAGGCTCTGCGCGGCAGCCTGACCATCGGCGAACTGGCCGCCTTCATCACCTATATGCGGCTCTTCTTCCAGCCTTTAAGGGAGTTGTCGCAGAACTACTCCATTGTTCAGTCGGCCATGGCCTCGGCTGAACGCATCTTTGAAACCCTGGATGTCCGCCCCGAGATCCTGCCCCAGGCGCAGGAGAGCGGCCTTGCGCTTGCCGCCGGTGCCGCTGCATCAGGAACAGGCGGCTGCGAGATTCAATACAGGGATGTAGATTTCGGCTACATTCCGGATGAACTGGTGCTGCGCGGGGTCAATCTGACCATCAGGCCCGGCGAGACCGTGGCCCTGGTGGGTGCTACCGGTGCCGGCAAAACCAGCATGATTGCGCTGCTCACCCGGTTTTACGATCCGGTTGCAGGCGCGGTGCTGATTTGCGGCCAGGATATCCGCACCATGCCGCTCAAGGATTTGCGCGGCCGTATTGGGCTTGTCATGCAGGATATCTTCATCATGCCGGATACGGTGCTGGCCAATATCATTTTGGATCAGCCCCATGACGAAGCCCGTTTGGAGCGGATTTTGTCGCAAACCGGCCTGCACCGCTTTATCGAGCGCCTGCCCGAAGGTTTGCAGACCCGCATCGGCGAAGGCGCGCTCAGCCTGTCTTTGGGAGAGAAACAACTACTCTCCTTTGTGCGCGCCCTGTACCGCGATCCGGAGATATTGATTCTGGATGAGGCCACCGCCTCCATTGATTCCGAATCTGAAAATCTGCTGGAGCAGGCCATCTCTGCGGGTTTTGCCAACCGCACCTCGGTGGTGATTGCCCACCGGCTGTCCACCATTCGCCGCGCAGATAGAATCGTGGTGATGGATCAGGGTCGCATTGTGGAAATCGGCGGTCATGATGAACTGCTGGCTAGGGATTCCCGCTACCGAGAACTGGTGCGCATCGACCTGCAGGAGGGGTGAATTGCTGCGGGCAGCAAGGCGAGAAAAAAATGCGAGAAAAGAAAAACAGGCGGCTTGGGGAGACTCAGCCGCCTGTGCTGTTTGAGCTGAGTATGGTCAGGCGCTTCTTTACACTTCCTTAAGCTCTCTTAATGCCCGTACCTGACCAGTGCCTCGGCGGCCCGGCTCAGATGCCGCTTTTCCGCCTGGGCAATGTTCAGAAAAATTTCGGCTACGCTATCATCCCGAAAGCGCTGCGCCAGGCTGCGGTACAAATCGTAGGCAGCGTACTCGATGGCCAGGACCAGTTCATACACCACCACACAGGGTCTGCCGCTCGGACGTGCCAGTTCGGCCTCGATATTTTCCCGGGAAAAGCCGCCTTCAATCAGATCATCCGGCACCTTATCATAGAGTTCCTCAAAGGCGGGCAGGTTTTCCTGGTACTGCTGTAGGGCCTTGTAGAGCAGGCGGGCATGGGCGGTTTCTTCGTTGGCCATGTCCTTCAGGGGCGCGGCCCAATGCTCGCCCGCATATTGGTTCAGCATGGTTTCGTAGACTTTGGCTGCGCCGCGCTCCAAGCTCATGGCTTGGAGCAGGCTTTCCGCCTGGTTGTCCGTGGGCGGAAAGAGGTGCAGGCGCGGCTGCTCGGGCAAAACCACGCCCTGCCAGCCGATGATGCCGCCGCTCAGGTTGAACATGTCGCCCTGAAATTCCCGCATCCCGGCCAGGGCTGCTGCTGCAGCCCGCGAACGGATGCCGGAGCGGCAGTAGAAGACGATGTTGCGATCCTGCGGCAACTCATCAATCCGTTCGGGCAAATCCTGCAGTGGAATCAGGGTCGCGCCAGGCAAGTGGCCGGCGCGGTATTCTTCGGACTGGCGCACATCCACCAGCAGATATTTCTTTTCGCTGCTGCGGGCCTGCATGGCCGCGAACTCTTGGTTAGTGATTTCACGCATGCTCATGGTTGTTTTGTCCTTGGTGAAGACGAAGTTTTTGTTCTCTAATTCTGATCTGTTTCATACCGCGATTGCATAAGGAGTATTGGGCATCCCTTCTTTATCGCCGGGAAAATGGGCAAATACAATCTTTTTTTCAGCAAGGTGCCTGGTTAGGAGCTTACTGAAGTTTTTGCATTTCTTGAGACATGGGCATACGCAATGAGCCGATCCATGTAAAAGGCAAGGTTCTATGAATCGCCGCAACCGTTACAGTGCTCAATTTTAAGCCAAGGTCGCCCTGTCCTGCTCAGGACGCCGGCGGAACCGGCCAGTGAATACAAAGTGCATCCCAGCCGGATCTGCAACTGGAAGCAGGCCCTGCTGGAAAATGTCCCAAACCTTTTCGGCAAGGAGAAGAGAAAAGAGATCGACCACGAAGCCGAAGCGGCCGAGCTGCGCCACGTTATCGGCAAGCCCAAGGCAAAAAATGAGCAACGGATATCATCTGCACTCCGATGGCCAGGGGATTCATGTTCTGGTTGCCATCATGGATTGGGCCGGCAGAAAAGTACTCAGCCGACGCTTGTCCTGCACACTTGACAGTCGATTTTGAATTCACCACCCACATGATGCATGCGGATTTCGGCATTTTATTCCACTTCCCTATCAAAGGCGTTATCAGTGTCGGCCTCCAAAGACCCATCTCAGGCGCAAGTAGATGTTCGTATTACGTATTTGGGATCTGTGATTCGAGTTTGCTGTCGCCTTGATGATACACATATCACTGATCCGGCATTAAAATAAGTCAGCTATTGGGGCATAAAAAAGGGCTGGTCCACCCGTGCGGTAGACCAGCCCTTTTTTGAGCATTATTTGACTGTTTGATGCGCTACAGGTAAAGCATAGCTGAGCCGATTGCTACTCCCGATCCTTGCTGTAGATGAGCACCGAGTAGGGGCCGATGTTCACCGAAGCCTGGGCCTGCAGGCCGTCTCGTTCGCCCTCTTCTGCATGGATATCACCGCTTGCGCAGTTGGTAAAATCATTGCTGTAGATAGTGGCGTCCGTATTTACCCGCAGTTTCCACACACCTGCCTCGGGCAGACCGATCAGATAGTTCTCCTTGGCCGCATTGCTGCAGTTGGCCACGATCATCACATCATCCCCTGCACCGTGCTCGTCCCAGCGCTGGAAGACCACCACGTTCTCCGCCTCATTGACATGGCTTACCAGGATGTGCTGGCCGCAGAGCCCGCGGGTATTGCCCTCGCGGTTTAGGCGCAGACGGATCAAATCTCGGTACAGCCGCACCACTCCGCGAAACTCCTTGTTCAAATCCCAGTCTAGGGGCACATCATCCCTGAACCACTCGCCCTGGAGAAATTCCTGCCCCTGGAAGAGCATGGGGATGCCCGGTGCGGTAAAAACCAAACCTGCCGCCAAGGTAGAGCGTTTCTGCGCATACCAGCCGGTCGGGTCTTCGCTGTTGATCTCCTGCGGCACCCGGGCCTTGCCGTTGGCCACCTCATCGTGCGATTCCGAATAGATCACCCGGTGGAAGGCATCGCCTTCATAGCGGAAGGTTATGGCCTTGGCCACGGCTTCCATGGAGCGCTGGGCGTCTTCGGCCACAATGACCATGGCGCGGATGGGGTGGACAAACTGGGCATCCCACTGGCTGTGGAAGCCTGCGCCGCCATGTTCGACATCGGCGGTGACCGCGCTGTTGTCGTGCAGGTCTTCTGCAATGAGGATGCGACCGGGGAAACGTTCGTGCACCGACTGGTTGATGTACTGCATCAGGCTCCAACCTTCGGGAATCTCCTCGCCGCCGTCGCCGTGCACGCTGCGGATATAAAGGATCATGTCGTAGCGCAGGCCGTCCACGTGGTAGTCTTCCAGCCACATCAGGGCGTTGTCGTGGATGAACTGCCGCACTTCGCCCCGGCCGTAATCGGGTCGGGTATCGCCCCAGGGCGTCTCTGAGCGGTGATCGTTGTAGAAGTAGATGCCGCCCTTGTCGTTTTTCTGCCAGCCGTCAAACTGCCACAGGTGCAGGTCGCTGGGGCCGAAGTGGTTGTAGACCACATCCAGGATGACGGCGATGCCGCGCTTGTGGGCCTCGCGCACAAAACGCTTGAATTCATCCGGCCCGCCATAGGCGCTTTCCACCGCAAAGATATGGGCCGGGTTGTAGCCCCAGGAGTAGTCGCCGGCGAACTCGGCAATCGGCATCACCTGCACCGCATTCACCCCCAGCTTGACCAGGTGATCGAAGCGGCGCAGCACGGTGTCGAAGTCGCCGGGCTTGCCGTCTTCATTGACGTAGAAAGAGCCGATGTGCATCTCGTAGATGACCAGTTCATTGTGGGCAGGCGGGGTGAAATCATCGCCCTCCCAGTCAAAGCCGGCGTGGTCGTAAATGACGCCGTTGCCCACTGAATTGGTGACCTGGCGGGCATAGGGGTCAATGCGTTCAAGCTCCATATCGCCGTTTTTTAGAAAAAACTTGTACTCCTGCCCGGTTTTTGCGCCCTCTACATCGGTATACCAGTAGCCGTTTTCCTCGCTCTTGAGCGGGTGCTTGGTTTTGGACCAGTTGTTGAAATCACCCATAACAAAAACCTGTTCCGCATGGGGCGCCCATACCCGAAACGATACTCCGCCCTCGTGGGGGATGGCTCCCATGCCGCCCCGGTGTTCAGCTTCCTTTTTCGTTTGTGCTGCCATGTTTCCTGCTCCTTGAAGAGATCTGTGATGGCTGTACTTGCACGGCACTGAGCTGCCCCTGCGCCATGCAGAAAGTTTTAAATGGATTGTATTATGATAAGAGCAAATATTTTGTTTGTCGCCCAGGAAGGGGAAAGGGGGGAATGGACAAAAACTGTGTGTTTCTTCAAGAAGATGCGCGGCAAGGCCACTTACACTTGTACTGCCGCAGAGGATGAAACGGAAAATACAGCCTTTCCCTCTGAACTGGGATGGGGCTCAGGGCGATATAAAAAGCGCAGAAGAAACATCTTCTCGCGCTTGTTGGTAACAGGGTGAGCGGAGCAGGCCTTGTGTACAATATGCCCACCATGGCCTGTTGCGTTGGGTTCCTTTTACCCAAGCCGGGTAAGCCAAGGGCCCGCTGCCGGCTCCGTTACGGCGAGATAGTTGTCTCTTATTGCTGATAACACACTGTAATGGCGCAAAAATTATATGATCCGCTCCATGGGGAATGGCTTTTACCGTTTTGGCCCAGCTTTTGCTAGTTCCAGGGTGTTGGAAATAATTTTTTATAATATCAGTATGATATGGAGAGATTCATGGAACATGCTCACAAAATTTCCCTGCAGCGCTGGATGCGGCTCCTGCACCGGGATATTGGTTTTTTCGTCATTGGCCTGACAGTGATTTACTGCATCAGCGGCATTGTGCTGACCTACCGGGAGACGGATTTTCTGAAGAGCGAGAAACAGGTAGAAAAAAGTGTTGCTCCGGGTTTAAGCGGCAGCGAACTGGGCAGAGCCCTGCACCAGAAGAGACTTACAGTGGTCAGCGAAGATGAACAGTCGATCACCTTCAGGAACGGCAGCTACAACAAGGAAAGCGGTCTGGCCTCCTATACCGGCAAGGAACTGCCCCCTGTGCTGACTGCCTTCAACAGTCTGCACAAGGCCACAAGCAGCAGCGGCAAACACTGGTTTACTCTGCTCTATGCCTGCTGCCTCAGCTTCCTTGCCCTGTCATCCTTCTGGATGTACCGGCCGGAGAGCGGAAATTTCAAGCGCGGTATAACCCTTGCGGCTTGCGGCTTTCGGCTTTGCCTTTGCGCTCCTTGTTCTACTGCTGTGATTTGCTGCGGCTGCACGGCATGACCGCAGTTGAGTCGTTGCCTGATCTTTTCTGCTGCATGGGCAGGTTTTAAATCAAACTTCTAAAGTAGGCCGGCCTCCCGGTAGTATTGCTCAGCGCCCGGATGCAGGGGGGCGCTGAGCCCTTCCAGCATGTTTTCCCTGGTCAGTACTTCCAAGGCAGGGTGGAGGCTGCGAAAGGTTTCCAGGTTTGCAAAGATTTCCTTGGTAAGGGCATAAACAACCTTATCTGCGACATCGGCGCTGGTGCACAGGGTGGCTTTGACGCCGTAAGAGGGCGTGTTCTTCTTGTTCTCCACGCCGGGATAGTGCTTGACCGGGATTGAGGCCAGGACATAGAAGGGGTGCTGCCTGATGAGTTCAATCGTAAACTCGTCCGGCACGGCCACAAAGTTGAGGGCACGGCTGCCCGCGACAACCTTTCGCACCAACTCGTTGGGATGGCCCACGGTGTAGAAGTAGGCGTCAATACGTTTATCCTGCAGCATGACCACAGCTTCGTCGGGCTCAAAGCCCTCGGCCTCCAGACCCTCATCCACATCGATGCCGGCCACTTCCAGAAGTGCCATGGCATTGCTGCGCTGACCGGAACCCGGCTGACCGATGTTCACGGTTTTCCCCTTCAGGTCTGTCACGGTTTTGATGTTTTTGTCTGCAGCGGCAAGGATGGTGACAATCTCCGGGTGCAGGGCAAAAACGGCGCGCAGCTTGCTTTGCGGGGCCCCGGCCCAGTGGTTGAAGCCCTTGTAGGCCTGGTGCTGCAGGTCGGCTTGCACAATGCCGAAGTCAATGTCGCCACTCATCAGCGCATTGATGTTGAAGAGGGAACCGTCGGTGGATTCCACTGTGGTGCGGAATCGGTGCTGTTTGCGCTGCTTGTTCATCATGCTGCTGATGGCCCCGCCAACGGGATAGTAGACGCCGGTGAGAGCGCCGGTGCCGATGACCACGTGTTTGGGGGCGGCCTGGGCATCTACAGTGCCGGCAAGCAGGATCAGACAGGCGCACAGAAAAAACAGCCGTTTCATAGAACCTCCAGAAAAGAATACAAGAAGACGTCCCGATGCATCCGGGCGCGGCATGGGCCAAGATTAGCCTTACTGCTCTTCGGCGGAGAGCTGCTGCAGCCTTTTGATGGTTTCGTTGCTGGCGGCAAAATGCACTTGCGCCTCTTGCAACTTGTCCTCATCGTTGGTGCGTATGCCCTCCACAAAGAGCTGGTAGCCGTCTCGACGCTCTCTTACTGACCGCAGTACCAGGTCCTGGTGACTGCGCAGCCGTGAGGTTTCCGGCACCATGTTTGCAGACAGACGCTCGTAAATGCCCTGCCAGGGATGGACAATATCCTCCTCCATCTTGTCGGCCAGATAGGCCCAGGAATGCATGCCCGTGGCCGCCAGTTGCCGCCACTCTTCAGAGGCAGCGCTCAGCCGTGTTTCCTCTTCAGACAGCCACCTGAAATCTGTAAAAAACTGTTCTTCCCGCCGAAAGGCCTCGCCCGTGCGTTCGATGGGCAGGGTGAGCAGGGTAAGCGTTATGGTTGCGGCAGTCACAAGGGCGACCAGTTTGGGCCGGCCGGGTTGTGCCCGCGCTTCCCTGTTCAGGGGTCGGGCCAGAAACCAGCCCATGATCAGACCGCCTGCCAGACCGCCGATGTGGGCGGCATTGTCAATGCCTTCTTGGCGCAGGCCAAAGCCGAGGGAGTAGAGAATGAAGATGAGCACACCCAGGCGCTGCTCCTTCATGATGGCCTTGGGCACCTGATTGCGCCGGTCGAGCATGAAGGCGAGCAGTGCGCCGTAGACACCAAAGATTGCCCCGGATGCGCCGGCGCTGTTGACCATGGGGTTCCAGAGCAGGCTGGCAATGCTGCCCGAGAGCCCGGCTATGAGATAGAGCAGGGCAAAACGCCCATTGCCGAAGAGCCGCTCCACCACTCGACCCGAGTAGTAGAGCGCCCACATATTGAGGCCCACATGCAGGATGCCGAAGTGAAGAAACATGGAGCTAAGGAGACGCCACCACTGGCCATTTGTGGTGTAGGGGCCGAAATTGGCGCCCCAGGAGATAACCATTCTGCCGTCCGGCTGCAGCATATCAACCCCAGTGGCCACCATGGCGGCAAAGATGAGCAGGTTGACGACAACAAGAGTGGGGGTGACAAAGGCATGCGGTGTGGCCTGATAAAGACGATCCCTGAAATCATCCAGTTCCTGTTCAGCCTGGTCGACAATATCGGTCCGGGTGGCGGGCAGCAGTGCCGCCAGTCTTTGCGCTGCGGCCTCATCCGCCGGCAGCAGGCATAGATGGCCGGGGTTGCGGATATCTCCACCTGCCAGCAAGTCAAAGCGCAGGCTCTGCCCCTTGCGCTCTACATTGACGACTTGGGCCGGATCAAAATGCAGGGCGGTCTTCTTTGAGAAGCCAAGAAAACTTCTTTGCCGCGCCCGCAGGGTAATGGCGCTGTTCAGTTCCAGCTCACCCGGGCCGGAAAGCCTGAAGCTGTTGCTGCTCTCGCCGGGGTAAAAATTCCGCCGAAAGTCGACGGGAAAACGTTCCATTACTACTCCTGATTGTTCCCTGTCATGCATTGAGCCGGGTTACAGAGCGCGGCCGCAGTGTACTATGGAGTTGGAATTAAAAGGCAACCACCTCAGCAGCCTTAAGCAATGCCTCTGCCTCCTGCCGCCAGTTTGTACCGCCAATGCGTTCTGCCAGATACACGCACAGGTGCATGGGCTTTGGGCCGTTGCCCGCATGGCGGCCCAGGCCGGTCAGGCAGGAGGGGCAGTTGGTGATCACCGTATCCTCGGCGCTGCAGGCCGAGCATGCGGCAATGGCGCTTTGCTTGCGTCTGAACATGGCCCCGGTGATATCCGGCCGAGACAGGGAAAGCGTGCCTGCCTCGGAGCAGCAATGCGGCTGCGCGCTTGCCTCGCGCACCAAACGGCGCAGCACCGGCATGCCTTCGCCCTGCAGGGAATCGTGGCAGGGGGTGTGGTACGATAAGCGTCCTTCCAGGCGCTCAGTCGGCAGGTCGGCCTGCTCTAGGGCAAAATAGGAGGCGTCCATAAGTTCGCAGGAAAAGATGTCTTCCACGCCCAGTTCGTGCAGGGCCTCCCGGCAGGTGCCGCAACTGACCACCACTGCATCGAAAACCAGGTGGCCGAGCATGTCCCTGATCTGGCTTAGGATAATGGTGTCGCGCAGGGTGACATCGCCGTGCATCTCCAGCTTGGCATTGGCCTTGGCAGGAAAGCCGCAGCAGAGGTTGGCCGGCGGCAGCACCACTCGCACTCCGGCTTTTATAAGCATGTACAGGACAGCCACGGCCACCTCACTGTACAGGCGCTCGGAGCCGCAGCCGGGGAAGTAGAAAACGGTCTTATTGGTGCTGCTGCTCTCGGCCGGGTTGAAGAGCAGGGCCTCGTTAAGGCTTGTTTGGGGCAGAAAGTGGCGCAGCACCTTGGCCGCCGGCTGCGGCATGGGCGAGGCCAACATGGCGAGTGGCCGCCATTTCTGTTCTCTAATCTTGGCGGGCAGCTTGGGCACGAGGCCGGCTGCAAAACGCTGGGCCGCTGCTCCGCCCCGCAGTACCGTGGTGCGGAAGATGCGGTTGAAACCCCGGTTGCGGGTCTTGAGATACAAAAGCGACATGCGGGTGGGCAGGGGCATGCGCTTGTAGCCGCGCTCGGTCAGGATGCGGCGTTCCAGCACGGAAATGGCCGCCGTATCGATGTTGACCGGGCAGGGCGGCAGGCATTTGCCGCAGAGGGTGCAGTGATCCGCCACTTCTTCCAGGTATTTGAGCTGATGGAAGCGGGGAAAGTGGGAGCGCTGCATGTCGTAGAGCAGGGCCTCGATGAGCGAACCAATGGCCAGGTTCTTGTTGCGCGGGTGGAAAAACAAATCTTCTACCGGCGAAAAGACGCAGCAGTCCGGCTTGCACTTGCCGCAGCGAATGCACTGGGCAATGCTTGCTGCCAGGGTTTCCAGGGAATTGTGCTGGAGGATGCGCGCCTCCAGCTCCAGCAGGTTGAAGGAGGGGGTAAAGACCCGGTCCATAATGTCGGCGGCATCGAGCTTGCCGGGGTTCATCAGGCCCTTGGGATCGATTTCGCGGCGGTATCTGCGCAGGGCCTCCACCCGTTCCTTGTCCAGAAACTTGATCTTGGTGATACCGATACCGTGCTCGCCGCTGACTACGCCGCCCAAATCCATGGCCTTTTGCATAACCGCCTCTGCGGTTTGTTCGGCCCGGCGCATCATGACCCGGTCATTGGAAAAGACCGGAATATTGACATGCACATTGCCGTCGCCCGCGTGCATGTGGGTGGCAATGATGATGCGGCGCTTGCGGGTTTCGTCATAGACGCGGCGCATCGAGGCCAGGATGCGGGGGTAGCCTCGGAACAGTTCGGTCAGCTTGTCCAAGAGCGTTTTGATGGCCCTTTCCTGCTGCACCGCAGCGCGATCCTTGGCCGCAAGCTCATCCAGGGCACGAGCGCAGAGCTCCTCGGCCTTGGGCATCTTGGCCTCCAGCCAGTCCGGGTCTTCAAGCGGCTCGGCAATGCTGAGGTAATCCATGATTTCGTGGATCACGCACTTCTGGCTGAACTGATCCTCAGCCAGATTGTACTGGTCGATGTAGCGGGCAAAATCGGCCAAGGTATGCAGGGGCAGAACAATGTCTTCATTGAGCTTGAAGGCATTGGTGCGGGCGGCAATGGCGCCTAGGCGCTTGCGGTCGCGCCAGAAACGGGCGGCCTCGTCGCTGTCGGCAGCCACAAAGATTTCGGTGTTGGGATATTTTTCAAGCAGGTCCAGCAGATTCTTTTTGCCGCGCAAGATTTGTTCAGTATTGTGCGCCACCATGTCGATGAGCAGAACCGCCTTGGGCGGCACACTGCGCGCAGCCTTGAACTTGTAGTCTATGGCGCGGATGTACTCGTCGTCAAAGTGCTCAAGCGCCATCAGGGCCTCTTCGCCCCGGTTGACGAAGAAATCCGACAGTTCGACAATCACCCGGCTGGCCTCGTCCATGCTGTCGCCAAAGAATTCCAGGCAAAAGGTCAGCTTTTTCGGATAATTTTTGTAGAGAACAAATTCTGCCGAGGTGATGACCCCGTCCGTACCCTCCTTCTGTACACCGGGCAGGCCACCTAGGGTCTTGTTGGTGATATCCTTCCACAGGCCTTTCTTGCGGATCTCGTCTCCGCGCAGGCTGATCGTGCGCAGACGTTCTCCGGCCTGGTCCAGCACCTCGAATTCTACCTGGTCATCCGGCAGGATCTTGCGCAGCGGGTGATTCACCCGGCGCACCTGCACCAGCCCAGTGCCCGGCATGGCAATGGTGTAGGCCGCGATATTGTCGATGGCCGTGCCCCAGAGCACTGCTGTCTTGCCGCCTGCGTTTTCCGCGATATTGCCGCCAATGGTCGAGGCCCAGGCGCTGGTGGGGTCGGTGGCAAAGACATAGCCGCGCTCTTCTGCGTACTGCATGGCCTTTTGCGTGACTACACCGGCTTCCAGCCGCAACACCGTGCATTGAGGGGCATCATCTGCCAGAGCCTGCAGGTAGTGAATCCCGTCAATACGGTTGAGCTTTTCGGTATTGATCATGACGCAGTCTGCCGCCACCGGCACGGCCCCGCCGGTCAGGCCGGTGCCGCCGCCCCTGGGAATGACGTGCAGATTCAGCCGGGCAATCGCTTCCAAAAGGGGCGGGAGCTGATCTTCGGCACTTGGCCGCACCACGGCTACGGGCAGGTACAAGCGCCAGTCCGTGGCATCGGTGGCGTGGCTGATGAGAACAAAGGGATCCATGCACACGTTGTCCGGCCCAATCACTGTCCCCAATTCCTTGCGGATTGCGGCCTGCCGGGTCTTGGTCTGCTCAAGGCCAGTGCGCAGGTTGTCGGCCTGCTGCCGGCAGGCCTCAACCAGGTGCAAGACCTTGTCCATGCGTACCTGGTCATGGCTGTGACCTTTGGCGGTCTCGGCAATGATGTTCAGGTCTTTGAGCATGGCTTTGAAGAGATAGCGGCGACGCTTGGGAGAGTCGATCAACTCTTGCAAGAGAAAGGGATTGCGATGGAGGATGAAGAGATCACCCATAAAGCGCATGAGCAGACGGGCGGAACGGCCGGTAACCCGCTGACTGCGTAGTTCTTCCACATCATCCCAGACAGATTCGCCAAAGAGCTGGCGGATGATGAGGCGGTCGTCGGCAGATGTGAAGTTATAGGGAATTTCGCGGTAGGTACTGGTTCTCATGGGGTAGCCTGAGGAATAACACGGTTTGCACAGAGTAGCACTGCAGAGAGCATGGTCCTGCCCGGAATCGGCAGCGGGAAACGAAGACGTCACAACCAAGCCTTACCTGCTTTTGTGTCCTTTTCTAAAGAAAAACTCCAGCCTACACTAATTGAAAAGGCTTCTGTACAAGTTTTTCCAAGAAAAAGTAGGGCTGCTGCTCTGGTATGGATTTGCAGTGGAACTGTTCAGGCAGGGAAGCGTGCGGCAGGGAAGGAAGGGGAATAAGCATAAAAAAACCACGGAAGCAGGGGCTCCCGTGGTTGAAACAACAAAAAAAGAAGATCAGGCGATAATCAACTGCCAATCACAATAACCAGCGATTAACTCAGGGGCTGCATTTTGTTGACCCGTTTGGTGAGACGGGAAATTTTGCGAGCCGCTGTTTTTTGTGAATAGTGCCTTTAGCAGCTGTTTTGCTGATAACCGGGATGGCATGGAGCAGGGCGCTTTTTGCATCTTCTTCAGATCCGGCAACAAGTGCCTCTTCAATCCGGCGGATGGCGTTCTTCATTGCCGACTTGTTCATGCGGTTGCGCAGACGCTGCACTTTGGATTGACGATCACGTTTTTCAGCAGACTTATGAGTAGCCATGGAGTATTCCTCACAGATGGTAATGAAAATTCAAATGAACTTTTTTATATAGCAAGAGCGTTCATGCCTGTCAATGAAAATATCATGGCATGCAGCGGAGATGCCTTGTTCCTGTTGTTCAGCGGGTTATTCCGCAGGCGCGGCTAGTGAGCCGTCCAGGCTGGCGGAATCCAGCAGTGCGCCGTCAAGCCGGGCTCCGCGCAGGTCGGCCCGGTACAGGTCTGCCTTGCGCAGATCAGCCCCCTGCAGCATGGCGCCGCGTAAGTTGGCCCCTTTTAAGTTGGCCTTGCGCAGATCAGCCTTGTTTAGGTTGCTGTTTGCGAAGTTGACCCGCTCCAGATCAAATTTTTTAAAATCCCGACCGGAAAAATCCAGGCCGGAAAGATCGCAGTCAATACACTGCTTTTGTTTGAAGAGCTGCTTGACCAGTTTTTCGCGGTCGCTGTCAAGCGCAGGTGCTTCCTGATTGGGCTCGGCCTCAGCCTCGGTGGGTGGGGCGACAGTTACGGTCTCTTCTGCAACAACTGCAGGAACCCCTTCTTCAGCGTGCTGTACTGCTGTCGGCTCTGGAGGAACAGAGGCAGCAACTTCCGGAGCCTCCGGCGCGGGCGCGGCGGCAAGATCCAGCGTGGCTGCGGGTGCAGGGACTTCACTTTGAGGTTGAGCAGGTGCAATCATCTGCTCAGGCTGTTCATCTCCGCCGGGAGCAACCGGCAGAGCCTTGGCTGCCGTTGTGCCGGCTGATTCGCCGGCTACTGCTCCACTTCTGGCGGCTGTGGCAGGTGCTTGTTGCGCAACCGGGATTTCCGCAGGTATTTCCTGCTCTTCCGTACCGACCGCCACCTGGCTCTGCTCAACTTGAACCTCGGCCGGGGCTATGGGCAGGGGTTTACTGGCTGCTGCCAGTTCAATTTTCTTTTGCGCCGGCAGTGCAGCCTCTGCCCCGGTGTCCGCATCCACTGTCGGTCTCAGGTCTGAATCAGGCGGAAGATCGGCAGCATCTGAAATAGGCAGTTCTTCATCGGGTATTTCCAACTTGGCCTCAGGTGTATAGCCTGTTGCCGACTGAATCTGCGCCTGGCTGATAAAGGTGCCTTCAAGCACTGCTCCGCTGAGGTTTGCACCGCTCAGATCAGCATCGGCAAGATCAGCCCCACCCAGGTTTGCCCCCTTGAGGTTGGCATTGCGTAAGTTGGCCCGAGCCAGATCTGCAAGAAGCAGGCGGGCCCCGGCCAGATTGGCTCCCTCCAGATTAGCCCCGGCAAGTTTCATGCGGGTAAGTTCCGCGCCGGACAGGTCGCAGCCGGGACAGGCCTGGGTGGCCTGCAGGACATCCAGGTTTTTTTGTGTTTCAGCAGAAACCTGAACAGGAGTTGCAGCGCTCACGGATGTGCCGGTGCCGCAGATGGCGGCCAGACAGCAGGCCGCCGCAAGCTGAACGATCTTTTTCATAGTGATGGGGAGAGAATAAGGAAATTGAGCAGCAAGCATCTGTAGCTGGAGTCGCTGCAATTGAATCAAGTCAACAGCAACGCTGTATACTCGATAAGCCTGCCGGCTTCAATCAACTTTCAGGCGTGCTCCGGCAAAAGAAGGAAGGGGCCGGCGCGGAAATACAGATGCACCGACAGCAGCGCGATTTCTGCTGCCGGTGCGGAGGGTTGTTGCTTATTTTGCAATCTCGCTGCCGCGATTTGGTTCCTGGGGCTTGCTTGCCTTCTTGGGGGCGAGTTTTTTAGGAACCAGGTTGTTGGAAAAGATGGCAGTGCACAATTTTCTGCGATCCTTTGAGCAGTTGGCAATGTTCCAGCAAGGGGTATAGGCCAAGAGCTTTTTGAGGGCATTGATGGAAATGCCTTGCTCATGGATCATTTCGCGAATGCATTCAATCCATTTGATATCATCGGTGGAATAGTACCGCCATTTTCCTCGTCGGGCCGGTTTGATCAGCCCTTCTTTTTCATAGCTCCGTAAAGTACGCGGGTGCAACCCGAGTATTTCCGCAGCCATGCCGATGGTAAAAAGCGCCTTGTTATCTTCAACCATATTTCCTCGCTTCAACAGCTTGTGCTGGAGTACTCAAAATCTGTGAGCCTTGCCGTATGACGTGTTGTTGCACCTCGTAAGACCGGCTCAGTGGGAACTGGATTCCATGAAACGTGCGCCGAAATACCGTTCACCTTGCACAAAGGCCAGACCGGTCAGGCCAAAGGCAGCGGCGATGATCAGCCATTCTGCCCAAGAGGGTGCATACGCTGCGTATACGGCGGCAGATTCCAGTTCAAAGGAGGGGTAGACAATCTGACCTGCAACCACCTGGTTCAAACGAGCAAAAAACATGCCGGTAAGCGCCATCAGGGAAGAGATGGTCATAATCAGCGGGCTTTTCAGGCGCGATAGAACCAAGAGCAGGATGGGAATGGCCAGGCCGATGGCAACCTCGAAAACCCAGAACTGGGTGGCAAGCGGACCTGCAGTCAGGGCGTCGGCCGCTGTCCGGCCGGCAGAGGTGCCGCCTACGTAGTTGGAGGTGATTTTCCAGAACACGGACACACTGATCAGTACCAGCATCAGCAAAAGGACCTGACCTGCTGCCTGCATGCTGGAGGAAACCTGTTCAGGCAGCTTTTTGCTGCGCAGGGCATAGGCAAAATGGGTGAAGCAGATCGTGGCCGCCGCGCCGGAGAGAAAGGCACAGCCGAGAAAGTAAATGGGCAGTTGTGCGCCATACCAGTAGGGACGGGCCGCCAGAGTAGAGAAAACTCCGCCCAGACAGGTGTTTGCAGCCACTTCGGCCAGTGCGCCCAATACTCCCAGGAAAAGCGCGATTTTATAGTGTTTGGTGAGGATGAGCCAGAATTCGAGCAGCAGAAAACCCACTGCCAGACCGTAGAGCGTGCCCATCCACCAGATGTTGGAGGCCAGGTTGGGTGAGGTAATGTTGTAGATCGCCATGCGCCAGGGGCTTTCCAGCTCTAGGCCAATGGCCAGAAAGGCGCTGCAAATGGTGATAATGGAGAGCCAGACCATGCGGTTTGCCAGGTGAGACAATCTGTTGCCGCCAAAGAGGTGGCTGATGGCCGCCAGCAGGCAGAGGCCGGTGGAGGTAATGGCAAAAAAGGCATAGGCGGAGATGGGCAGACCCCAGGGAATTTCACGTGAGGTGTTGAAGAGCGAGTGGTGGCCGATGATAAAACCGGTAAGGCCCACCAGGACGCCGACCAGCAGCCAGAATCCGAAAAAGACTGAATAACGTTTGACCCTTGACCAACTGACCGCATCTGTTTCGACGACGGTGGTAGTTACGGCTCCTGCAGTAGACATGGTGCGGCTCCTTACTGAAGTGGTTTGGACATGATGATGGTACACGCGTTGATGCGTGTGCCTTGGAATGTTGCTGATTGAATGGGAGCGAATTAGAGGCAAATCGGTTCTCTGCCGCCTTCTTCCTGCGCTTTGCGGGCAAGGTGAGCCAGGGCAAGCAGAACAACCGGGGCGGAAAAAGGACCGGCAATAAGAAACAGCAAACAGGCGCAACTGCCCCAGCCTGCTTCACTGAGGATCAGGCGGTGAGATTGCCGCCACAGGCGCACTGATGACAGTTGTGAAGAGATGCTGTTCCGGCGGAAATACGGCGAAGAGTTGTGTTTTTGCATGGTTTGCCTCGCGGTTGGGGTAACAAAGTGAGCTGTACCCTTCACAAAGCAAAATGAATGCCAACTCATGCCCGGAACACGAGCATGGAGCAGGGGTGAATACCAAGAGCTTAATTTTCTGACAGAAATTTAATGTGCCTGTGCGAGCCTTAAGGATATAGGAGGGTTAGAATAGGAATAATAGTGATCGTAATGGCTTAAAATGGCGCATTAACGCAAGTTAGTGCCTTACTCTGCGCCATGTGCGGGAGTGGTCGCGCGGAGATGCGCGAGCGGAGCAGAGCTGCACAAGTATTTCTTGTAACTAATTGTTATATCAATAGAATAAAGCGAGATATCGCAAGGGTGCTTAGGGGTCTCGGCCGGGGTGCAAGAACTTTTTTTCTGCTGTCAGCGGATTTAAGTTGCAAGAATCGTTTTTTTAGGCAGTTGCGCCTGTAGTGCGGATTCTGGTTTCACTCTTGCATTTAGATAAAAAGACTGTTTTTGATTTTGTATAATTCTCCGTTTTTTCAATATAAATCACATATATTTAACCTAAATTATCACATTAAATATGTATCTTATATTGATACATATCATGTAAACTCCTCTTGACATCCAAGTGGATAAGTAAGTATGAAATTAGGTCAGAAAACGGGTCGCTTCAAAGCTGTTTTTCCGGCTCTGAATGCCCGTGAAAACAGGATTCTGAATCCTGGCGATACTGGCAGGGGTAGGGTCAACGCGTTTGCGTAGCGTGACAGGCAGGATGCATGTCCGGCTGCGTGGCGTAGAGAGCTGAGACAAGCCCTCTGGGCTGGCAAGGAGTATGAGTCATGGCAACGGAAACCGTGGCATTTATCGTAATCTGGCTGGTATGCGCATCCCTGCACACCCTGTTCGACTTGAAAATCAAACCCGTACTTGACGCACTGTTGGATGAGAGTGATTTGCGGTGACCAGAAAACAGGCAACTGGCGTTTGGTCGCCGCTTTTTTAGGATATTTTTATGAGGAGGTCTGAGTATGTCCGTACAAACAGCAGATGTCGTCTCCCATAGCGGGGGACTGGTCATTACCCCATCGACCGCCTACAAGCGGGTCTTGTGGGGCTTTGGCATTTTCACCTTTATCGGCATTTTGTTTGGCCTGCATTCCATGCTGGCGGGCCATGAGCACACCTTCGGCGTTTCGAGGGAAGTGCCTTGGGGCGTGGTGCTGGCGGCTTACGTCTTTTTTGTAGTCACCTCCACCGGCCTGTGTCTGGTTTCATCCATTGGGCATGTCTTTGGCTATGAGGCCTTCAAGCCCATAGCCAAGCGTTCGGTGTTCCTGGCCATTGCCACCATTGTGTCGGGTTTTCTGGTTATTTTTTTTGAAATAGAGAATCCGTGGCGCATGGCGGTGTACAACGTCATTTCCCCCAACCTCAGCTCCAATATCTGGTGGATGGGCACTTTGTACGGCGCGTATCTGTTTTTTATGCTGATAGAGTTTGCACTCTTGCAGGCAGGACGCCACAGAGCTGCAGGGATGAGCGGTTTACTGGGGGTTGTTTCCGGTGTGGCGGCCCACTCCAACCTGGGTGCGGTCTTTGGACTGCTCAATGGTCGTGAGTACTGGCATGGGCCCTATCTGCCCATCTATTTCATCATCTCCGCCATGATGTCCGGCTGCGCTACCATTATCTTTTTCCACTGGCTGGCCTATCGTATCAACGGCTGGAAAATGAGCGAAAAACTGCAGGAATCCCTGCGCGCGGTCGGTAAACTGGGCGCGCTCCTCTACATTGCCATTATCTTCTTCACCACCTGGAAGATGATCTCCGGAATTGCCGGCAAGGTGCCGGGCAAGTATGAGGCCATCATGGCGGTGATCAATGGCCCTTATGCGCAGCATTTTTGGTTTGGAGAGATTTTCCTGGGGTTGGTTGCGCCGCTGATTATCATCCTGGCGGTGCGGGCGCGGCATATCGGCGCCATGGCCTTTGGCTCCATGCTGAGCATCATCGGCATCTTCATCATGCGCTACGACCTGCTCCTGGTCGGCCAGATCATTCCCGGCTTTCACACCATGCACCTGGAAGGGGTACCGAATATTCTGCCCTACAGCGCCTCAGTGCATGAATGGATGATCACCTTCGCCGGCTTCACTTTCTGTGGCATCATGTTCATGCTGGGTGAGCGTTTCTTCCGCGGTCACCTGTCTGAAGACCACTGATTGACTGAACCAGGGGAGAAGCCGTACTCTCTTCTCCCCTGGATTCCCCCCCCTGTCCCAGCCTCAACTTTCTTTCCGCTTGTTTCCCGTTGTGTTTTTTCTCGTTTTGCCCGCTGCTTGCACGTTTTTGCGCTGTTTAGCACTGTCTTCTTCTTGCTTGTGCAGGGCATAACCCAGGATCTTCCTGCGTAGGGTATCGCGCGAAATGCCCAATTCCTGACTGGTGGCATTGCGATGCCCCTTGTTGCGGGCAAGGCTGGTCAGAATGGCCTGCTTCTCGATGTCTGCAAGCGTTTTGTGCTGTTCGGAAGAGCCGGATTCTGATCCTGCTTCCAGTCTCTGTCCGGCAAAGGGCTCGGGCAGGTGCTGCGGGTGGATATAGCCGCCACTGCAGAGGATGAAGGCAAACTCGATAATGTTTTCAAGCTCACGGATATTGCCGGGGTAGTGGTGCCGCATGAGCAGGGCCATGGCATCGCTGTCCAGTCCTGCGATGTCTTTTCCTTGTTGCACGTTGAATTTATTGATGAAATGCTCAATAAGCAGGTGGATGTCCTCCTTGCGCTCCCGCAGGGAGGGCAGGGCGATGTTGACCACGTTGAGACGATAAAAAAGGTCGTCCCGGAACGAGCCTTTCTGCACCAGGGCCTGCAAATCGCGGTTGGTGGCGGAGATGATGCGCACATCGGCATGGATCGAGGTGTTGGAGCCCAGCGGTTCATACACCTTTTCCTGGAGCACCCGCAGGAGCTTTGCCTGCACACTTCCCGGCAGTTCGCCGATTTCATCCAAAAGCAGGGTGCCGCCCTCGGCAGCGGCGAAACGGCCTATCCGGTCCTTTTTGGCATCGGTAAACGCGCCTGCCTTGTAGCCGAACAGTTCGGATTCAAGCAGGGTTTCGGGCAGGGCCGCGCAGTTGACTATCACAAAGGGTTTGTCGCTGCGTTCACTGTTACTGTGCAGGGCCCGGGCTACCAGTTCCTTGCCGGTGCCGCTTTCGCCGGTGATCAGCACCGTGCTGCTGCTGCGGGCCACGTCCGGCAGGATGGCAAAGATGCGCTGCATGGCTGCGGATTTGGAAACAATGGCGTTAAAGGTGTAGCGCTGGTGCAACTCGGCGCGCAGCGCGGTGATGACGCTCAGGTCGCGGAAGGTCTCCACCCCGCCGATAATGGCCCCGTCGTGGTCGATCAGGGGGGAAGCGCTGATGCTGATGGGTACCTTTTTTCCGGCGCTGTTGCGGATGGTGATGGCGCGGTTGGCCACAGCCTCGCCGGTATAGAGTGATTCAGCGATGGCGCAGTTGCTGCCGCAGATGGAGGAATGGAAGATGTCGGCGCAGGATTTGCCGATGGCCTCTTCCTGCCGCCAGCCGGTAATCAGTTCGGCGGCTCGGTTGAAGGAGGTGATCTTCCAGTTCTTGTCCACTGTGAATACGCCATCGGCAATGGAATCAAGGATGTGCTTTCCGCGCAGCGTGGTGGTGCGGTCGCGCAGCACTTCAATGTTGCCGATGATATTGCCCAAGTCGTCGTAGAGCGGCGTGGAAGTGGCAAAGACCGGCACCGAAACCTTGCGCTTGTTTTTGATAAACAGCGTCTGCTCAGCCGGCGTATCAATCTGGGTGAAAGCTCGCTCAGCCAGGCAGTTGTCGGCGCACAGGCTGGAGCGCAAGACGTCGAAACATTTCCGACCCAGCACTTCGGAGGCCTTCCAGCCGGTCAGCCTTTCTGCAGCCGTGTTGAAGGAGGTGATGTTCTTGGCGGTATCGATGGAAAAGACCGCATCCGCAATCGAGGACATGACCTGCTTGATATAGAAAGATTCGGCGCAGTCCTGAAAACAGAGCACTGTACCCAAAACGCGCCCAGCCTGGTCCTGCAGGGAGGAGGAACGCAGGGAAAGGGCGATCTGTCTTCCATTTTTTTGCGGGAAGAGAACCAGTTGCGCAGTCAGGCAGAGGCCCAGTCGGGCGGATGGGCCGGGCAGAACATTATCCCAGGCAAAAAGGGCGGGCAGCAGCTCCTCCGCGTTTTTGCCAAGCAATTCCGCACGATTCCAGCCGGTGATTTTTTCCGCCGCGCAGTTCATGGCCACAACCCTGGAGGCGCCATCCAAGGTGAGTACTCCTTCAAAAAGGGTGTCGCTGACCTGCTGGTCGAAATGACAGGCATCATCCGGCCACAGGACCAGCACGTAGCGGTGCGGCACTGCCGTATTGCCGGCATCTTCATCTTCCCATTGACCGGGCAGCGTCTGGAGCATGCAGGCTGAACAGGGCAGTATTTCCTTGCCGGGAGACTGCAGGGTTACGCTCAGACAAGGTTGGGGGCCGGGGGCATGGGATAATGCTTGCAGACGGTTGCGTAGATCAAGGCGTTCATGACGGGTGCAGAGCACATTTTCGACGGGTGCGCCCTGCAGTTCTGCTCCGGGTTTGCCCAAAAGCATCTCCGCCTCGGTGTTGACCTCGGTAATGAGCAGGTTCCCGTCAAGGAAAAGCAGGGCGGGCAAGGGTACGGGATATTCACGCGGCAAAGAGCTTGTCATAATGGAGATTGCAGTTAGTCATAATAAAAATTGAACAAGCAAGAAGGAATAAAAAACTGTACGTGCGAGCCGGCAAGACCTGAATTATTGCCCGGCCTTGGCCGCAGCGTTATGAATAGAGCAGAAATACACAGTGGATGTCTTAAAAAATAAATAATATCAAAATGTTGTATCTTGGTAGTTGCTTCCTCTCTGTGGTGATCGGTTGAGGAGGGGTGTATTCTGTACACTATACCACAGTTTGATTGCTCTTGGGGTTCAGTTTTCACTTGAAGAATTTTATCAATATGATTTATTAAAGCGGAGGTGCGCAGGTCTGTCTGACCGGGCGGAATACTATCCAGGAGGCATCAGGATTTCTTTTATGGCTGAGATAAAACACACTATTTGTGGCATGTGCGCTGTCCGTTGTCCTATTTCAGTGCATGTTGAAAATGGCAAGCCCACATGGGTTGAAGGCAATACCAATGATGCCGCCATGGGGCAAAGCCTCTGTGCTAAGGGTGGAGCAACCCTGGCTCAGCGTGACGACAAGCAGCGCCCCCTTGGGCCGATGCTGCGCATGGGCAAACGCGGTGAAGGACAGTGGCGGGAAGTTTCCTGGGAAGAGGCTTTTTCCTTTGTCACCAGCAAACTGCAAGGCATTATCGCCGACCACGGCGGCCGCTCGGTCATGATGAGCGACCGCGGCGGGCCCTTCGCTGATCTGCGCCAGGCCTTCATGAAGGCCATTGGTTCGCCCAACTATATGAACCACGACTGCACCTGCGGCCGCAACACCCACCATGCCTCCCGCTCGGTCTACGGCATGGGCCGCAAGGATTTCGCTTACGATTACGAGAATGCGAGTCATATCGTGCTCTTTGGCCGTAACATCACCGAATCATTGCGGGTCAAGGAAGTTAAGAGCGTTATCAAGGGCCTGAAAAACGGTGCCCACCTGACCTATATCGACCCGCGTTTCACCGTCACTGCGGGCAAGGCCACCAGGTACTGGCAGAACAAGCCCGGCACCGACTACGCCCTGCTTCTGGCGATTGCCAACTACATGCTGGACCAGGGTTTTTATGATGCTGAATTTGTCGAGAAATATGTAACCGGCCTGGATGAGTTCAGAACCTTTCTCCAACCCTACACCCCTGAGTGGGCGGAAAAAGAAACCGGCATCGCGGCAAAAGAGATTATCAACTTCTGTAACCAAATCAATGAAGACCGGCCCAAGGTCATCTTTCACCCCGGCTGGATGTATACCCGCTACCGGGATTCCTTCTACGCCTCCCGCATGATGCACATCATGAACGCCCTCATGGGTTCGATTGAGCAGAAGGGCGGTCTTTTTTACGTGAAAGGCGCCAAGGACGCCGGCAAAAAGGGCCTGAAGAGCCTTGCCGGTGCGGTTCCGGCAGTGACAGAGGAGCGCGCCGACGGCTGCGGCTCCCGCTATCCCTATTTTGACACCAGCGGCGGCATGCTCCATCTAGCCTTTGATGCAGCCGACAAGGAAGATCCCTACCCGATCAAGGCCTATTTCATCCACCGCCACAACCCACTCATCGCTCTGCCCGATCCGGTGGAGCAGCGTCGCATTTTCGACAAGCTTGATCTGATCGTGGCTGTAGATGTGAACTTCAGCGATTCCGCCTGGTATGCGGATGTCATTCTGCCGGAAAGCACCTATCTGGAGCGGGCCGATATCCTGCGCATGGAAAAGGGTCTGAAGCCTGGTTTCGGTCGCCGCCAGCAGTGTGTAGCGCCACTCAACAATACCAAGGCCGGCTGGGAGATCTACGTGGAACTGGCCCGGCGTTTGGGCAAGGAAGAATATCTGCCCTTTAAGACCATTGAGGACATCTGGGCCTATCAGCTTCAGGACAGCGATGTCAAAATCGAGGACTTCGATGCCAAGGGCTTTGTCAAACTGAGCAAAGATGCTATCTGGTATGACCGCGACAAACTCAGCTTCGGCACCGAATCCGGCAAGATAGAACTGTTCAACAAGAAGCTTGAATCACAGGGAATCCCGTCCTTTATCCCCTACACCGCGCCGGATCAGGGCGCTGAAGGCACCTTCAGGATTCTCTACGGTCGCAGTGGTTACCAGACCCATGGCATGCACCATAACAACCCGATCCTGTCGCAACTGCTCGACGAGAACGACCTGTGGATCCATCCCGAACCGGCAGCCGCCTTGGGCATCAAGGATGGGGCCATGGTCGAGGTTTCCAGCAATGGCGTGAGCGGACAGATTCGCGCCAAGGTCACCAACAGAATCCATCCGGAGGCGGTGTACATGCTGCATGGTTTCGGCACCCAGGTGCCCCTGCAGAAGCGGGCCTTTAACAAGG
This sequence comes from bacterium, assembly GCA_030538155.1. Taxonomy (GTDB): domain Bacteria; phylum Desulfobacterota; class Desulfobulbia; order Desulfobulbales; family Desulfobulbaceae; genus Desulfobulbus. Next base: position 22,565 of record JAUNUN010000017.1, on the reverse strand, counting down.
GGTTGGCGGATCAGATCTTTATGCAGGGCAAGTTGAGCGACTGGGACAAGGCAGGAGGCGGCGTCAATATATGTCAGAGTTTCGTTACCATTAAGCCGGCAGCCAACAAGGAGCTGAAGTAATGAGCAAGTATCACGTTATCCAGAATGTCAAGGACTGTATCGGCTGCCGCGCCTGTGAGGTACACTGCAAGGAAAAAAACAACAGCGGCCCCGGGGTCTACAACTGCAAAATGGTGGAGGTCGAAGCGCCTGAAGGCGAGAAGATGCGGGTGGATTATGTCTACCTCGCCTGCTTCCACTGCAAGAAGCCCTGGTGTGTGGATGCCTGTCCCACCGGCGCGATGCGCCGGCGTGAAGAGGACGGCATTGTGTATGTGGAAAGCGCTTCCTGCGTAGGCTGCAAGGCCTGTATAACCGCCTGCCCATGGACAGAGCCCCAGTGGAACCCCGAAACCGGCAAAGTGGAAAAGTGCGACCTGTGCAAAGACAGAATCGATGCCGGTCTGGAGCCTGCCTGCGTCACCAAGTGTACCACGGGCTGCCTCACCTTCACCACCCCTGCAAAGGCCTCGCAAAAGAGCCGGCAGACCTTTGCCGAACGGATCATGAAGCATAGACGCTGAGGCCAATGGTATGGATTTTATTCCACGCGAATACCTGGGCATCCTGCTGCTGCTGATCTTCGGCTCGCTCTTTGGGGTGCTCACCCTGCTCATCGGCCGTTATTTCCGCCTGAGCAGACCGTATCGTGAAAAGCTGATCGCCTACGAGTCCGGCAATGAACCCACGGAGGAGCCGCGCATGCGCTTTTCCGTCAAGTTCTACCTCATTGCCATTCTCTTTGTCCTCTTTGATGTGGAGGCGATCTATCTCTATCCATGGGCGGTCACCTACGACCACCTCGGCCTTTTTGCCCTGATAGAGATGCTGCTCTTCATCGGCCTGCTCTTGGTCGGCTATGTCTATGCCTGGAAAAAAGGCGCCCTGGAGTGGTCAAAATGAGTGCAGACAAGGTGGTGCACCTTCCGGATGGCCTGCGTCTTTTTCCGGGTGCGGGCGCTATTCTGGGCCCGCTGGATAAACTGGTGAACTGGGGTAGGGCCGGCTCCATCTGGCCGGTGACCTTTGGTTTGGCCTGCTGCGCCATTGAAATGATGGATACCGGCGCTTCCACCAATGATCAGGACCGCTTCGGCGTCCTGTTTCGCGCCAGCCCCCGGCAGGCGGACTGCATGATTGTGGCCGGAACGCTGTCCAAGAAGATGGCGCCTGCGCTGCGCCGGGTCTACGATCAGATGCCTGAACCCCGCTACGTGATTGCCATGGGCAGTTGCGCCTGCAGCGGCGGTATCTTTGACACCTATGCGGTGACCCAGGGCGTGGATCAGATCGTGCCGGTGGATGTCTATATACCCGGGTGTCCCCCCAGACCAGAGGCGCTTTTGGAAGGTTTTCTCAAATTGAAGCAAATAATAATGGCTGAAGAGTTCCGATGGAGCAACGTGCGATAGCCGAGGCCGTCAAGGCCCAGTTTCCGGAAGAGGTGGTGGATATTGTCGACCACCATGGTCAGGTGGGTGTACTGCTCCGCCCCGGACGCATAGTGGATATCCTGCGCTGGCTGCGGGATAGCGACACATTGTGCATGGAACATTTACGCGCGCTGTGCGGCGTGGATAACAAGAAGCGCAAAACACCTTATCCGGAACGTTTTGAAGTGGTGTATCAGTTGTACTCCATTTCTTTGCGCCACGAAATCCGCCTGCGTGTACTGTTGCCGGAAGACGATGCCCATGTCGAATCCGTGGTGTCTCTGTGGGAGGGCGTGAACTGGCTGGAACGCGAGGTGTTTGATATGTTCGGCATCCGTTTTGACAACCATCCCAACCTGACCCGGGTTCTGCTGCCGGATGATTGGGAAGGCCATCCCCTGCTCAAGGAGTATCCGCTTAAGGGCAGAAAGGAGTGGCAGGGTCTGGTGGATTTGAAGGAAAAGGTCAAGCGGCTGGATCAATATGGCTTTTATGCCGCTGCCCCGACTGCAGAAGAAAAGGAGGCCAAGGCTGCTGCGCCGGTGAAGGCTGAGGCCAAGGTTGTAGAAAATGCTGCTCCGGCCGGCGAAGAGAGTAAAACCCTGCGCGAGAGGGATCAGGCATGAACGAACCCATCAGGCAGACAATGGAAGTACCGGTAGCAACGGGAGATGAGGAACGCTACCGCCTGCGCATGGGACCGCAACACCCCGCCACCCACGGGGTCTTGCGGGTAGAGTTGGAACTGGACGGCGAAACCATTGTCGTCTGTGATCCTCAGGTCGGCTACCTGCACCGGGGCATTGAAAAACTGGCCGAAAACCGCACCTATGCCCAAACCCTGGTGCTGACCGACCGGCTGGATTACATCGCGGCCATGGCCAACAACTGCGGCTTCTGCGTGGCAGTGGAAAAACTCCTGGCCATAAATCCGCCCCTGCGCGCTCGCTACATCCGTACCATTGTCAGCGAAATGTCGCGTTTGTCCTCGCATTTGCTGTGGCTGGCCACGCATGCTCTGGACATCGGCGCCATGACCGTCTTTCTGTACTGCTTCCGCGAGCGGGAGATTTTGCTTGAACTCTTTGAGGAACTGTGCGGTGCCCGCCTCACCTTCTCCTATACACGTATCGGCGGTGTGCGTCAGGATGTAACCGCTTCCTTTATCGATGGCCTGCAGCGTTTTGTCGATATCTTTCCAGACAAGATCCTGGAATACGAGACACTGATCGATACCAACCGCATCTGGTTGAAACGAACGGTCGGTGTCGGCGTGGTTTCCCGCGAACAGGCCCTGTCGCTTGGCCTGAGCGGGGCCTGCCTGCGCGCCTCGGGCGTTGATTATGATATTCGCAAGCACCAGCCCTACGATGCCTACGGTCTGGTTGATTTTGAGGTGCCCATAGCGCAGGAGGGCGACAGCTACGCCCGCTACCGCTGTCGCATGGAGGAGATGCGTCAGTCGGTGCGCATCCTGCAGCAGTGCATCGACCAATTGCCTCCAGGCCCCATTGTCAGTGACGACGCGCCTGATCTGCACATGTCCCAGCGCATTATCCCCTTCCGCGAGGCGCGGGTCAGTGGCTTCGGCACAGCCCTGATTGCCCTTTCCCACAAAACCAAGCCCACCTATCCCGCAGGCGACATCTATGTGGCCACGGAAGTGCCCAAGGGAGAACTTGGCTTCTATATCATCTCCGACGGCTCGCCGCGCGCCTACCGCATGCACATCCGTTCGCCATCCTTTATTCATATCAGCGCCTTGAAGGCGCTGTCCGAAGGGGCATTGGTAGCCGATCTCATCACCAATATCGGCAGTGTCGATGTGGTGCTGGGCGAGTCAGACCGGTAAGCTTAGGTAACGTATATGCAAGTTCTCCTGCTGCTCTTCTACATAGTGATCCTTTTTACAGTGGTTATGCTGCACGTCGCCTATGCCACTTATTTTGAGCGCAAGATCATCGGTCATATGCAGGTGCGTATGGGGCCCATGGAAGTGGGCTGGCATGGACTTTTGCAGCCCATTGCCGACGGTATCAAGAGCTTTTTCAAGGAAGACATCATTCCGGAAAATGCGGATGCCTTGGGTTTCCGTCTGGCCCCGGTGGTAAGCCTGACCGCCATGGTCGGGGCGCTGGCGGTGTTGCCCTTTGCGCCCGGTTGGGTGCTGGCCGATATCGACATCGGCCTGCTCTTTATCTTTGCCATGAGCGGGCTTGCGAGTTATGGCGTTATCTTGGCTGGCTGGGCTTCCAACTCGAAGTACAGTTTTTTGGGCGGGCTTCGTTCCATGGCCCAGGTGATCAGCTACGAAATCGCCATGGGACTGAGCCTGGTCGGGGTAATGCTGCTCTCGGGCTCGCTTAACTTGAGCACCATTGTCGAGGCCCAGGGCGGCAGCTTTGGCGGCATGTATATCTTCCCGCAAATCATTGCCTTTGGCGTCTTTTTCGTGGCCATGCTGGCTGAGACCAACCGGGTACCCTTTGACCTGCCCGAGGCGGAGACGGAACTGGTTTCAGGTTATTCCACCGAATACAGCGGTATGCGCTACGCTATCTTCTTCATGGCGGAGTATGTGGGCATGATGGTGATGTCGGCCCTGGGCGCCATCTGCTTTTTCGGCGGCTGGAGCGGCCCTTTTGCTGTGCCGCTCTTTCCGGCCCTGTGGCTGGTGCTCAAGATCTATGCCTTCATGTTTGTCTTTATCTGGATACGGGCGACCATGCCGCGCTACCGGTATGATCAACTCATGGAACTGGGCTGGAAGTGGCTCATCCCCCTGGCTCTTGCCAATATTGTTATAACGGCTGTGTGCAAGGCCTTGTTCTGAAGCGGGGCGTTTTATCTATGCAGATCCAATACAAAAAAAAGCGCAACCTGCTGCAAAACCTGCTGCTGATCGAAATGGCGCAGGGCATGTGGCTGACTTTGCGTCGCTTGTTTACCAAGCCCATCACCCTGCAGTATCCTCACGAAATGCCCAAGGTGCAGCGCGGCTTCAGAGGCCAGCACGCCTTGGTGCGGGATCCGGAAACCAGCACCACCAAATGTATCGGTTGCATGAAATGCGCTATGGTTTGCCCATCTCGTTGTATCCGTATCCGCATCCATAAAGAACCCGGGCATGGCAACCGCCGTTTTATCGATGAGTACCATATCGATGCCCTGCGCTGCGTCTACTGCGGCTACTGTGCCGAGGTCTGCCCGGTGAATGCGATCATCCTCACCGAGGTCTTTGCCTACTCCGCAAAAACGCGCCAGGAACTGAACTTTGATATGCCCCAGCTTCTTGGCAACTGGGACAGCTATCTCGCCGGTCAGGGCGAGTTGCTCAAGGAATATGCCAACCCAACCTGGCGGCCGCGCGGCCTGCCCGAGGGCCCCATGCCGGTCGGCAAACGCTTGCCCGTAAGCGACGAATGGAAGGGGAAAGATCAGGTGGTCGGCAGGTTGTGGCGTCAATCCGTTCAAGAACAGAACAGGTAGAGGCATGTTTATCCCCATATACTTCTGGTATAGCGCGTTTGTGATTGTGCTTTGCGGCATCTTGGCCATCAGCCTGCGCAATCCGGTGCACAGCGTGCTCGCGGTTTTGGTCTTGTTCTTCCACCTGGCCGGGCTGTATCTGCTCCTGCAGGCCGAGTTTCTGGCGGCAGTCCAGATTATCGTCTATGCCGGTGCCATTTTGGTGCTCTATCTCTTTGTGCTCTTTCTGGTCAATTTAAAGGAAGAGCTGAAGATAAGCGCCTTTGTGCCCGGCGTTTGGCTGGGACGTGGCATTGCTGCCGGGCTTTTTGTCATGCTCATGTGGGTGCTGCCCTCCTTTACTGCTGGCATGAAGGGGAGCTGGCCAAGTATTGCCGTTTCCCAGGCCGGACATACCAAGGCCCTTGGCGCGGAACTCTTTACCCAGTATCTCGTGCCCTTTGAAATTGCCGGGCTCATTTTGCTGGTGGCCCTCATAGGCGGCCTGGTATTGGCGGCCAGGGTGGCCCAGCCCGGGCCTTCCAGGCATATTACCGACAATGTGGAGCAGACGGAAACGCTCCGACAGACGGAGAAACCATCATGATTCCTCTGCACTGGTATATCGGCCTTGCCTGTGCGCTGTTCTGCATTGGTGTGTGCGGCTTTCTCACCCGCCGCAGCTTCATCATGATGCTGCTCTCCGCAGAGCTGATGCTCAATGCGGTGAATCTGAACCTGGTGGCCATGAGTCATTATCTGGATTCGTTGCGGGGTCAGGCCTTTACCTTTTTCATCATCACCGTGGCTGCGGCCGAGGCCGCCATCGGCCTGGGTATCGCCATTGCCCTCTACCAGCACCGCCGTAGCGTTCATACGGATTCCTTCACCGATCTGAAAGGTTAGTCATGCCGATTACGCTCTACGCCATTCCTTTCTTGCCCCTGGCAGCCTTTGTGCTGACCCTGCTCTTTGGCAAGCAGATGGGAACCAGGGCGCACTGGCTGCCCATTATCACGGTGCTGATCTCTTTCTGCTGCTCGGTGTTGGCCTTTTTTCGGGTGCAATCGGGCGAGATTGTCGACCAGGATGTCTACACCTGGATCAGTTCCGGCGACTTCAAGGTCTCGGTGGGCTTTCTGGTGGATCAGCTCACAGCGGTCATGCTCCTGGTGGTGACCAGTGTCAGCTCGCTGGTGCACATCTACTCCGTGGGTTATATGAAAGGCGAGGGTGGGTACTACCGCTTCTTTGCCTACCTGAGCCTGTTTACCTTTTCCATGCTTATGCTGGTGATGGGCAACAACTTTCTGCAGCTCTTCTTCGGCTGGGAAGCGGTTGGGTTGTCATCATATCTGCTTATCGGTTTTTACTTCAGCAAGAAGTCGGCCGGCGATGCCGGTAAAAAGGCCTTCATTGTCAACCGGTTCGGCGATTTCGGCTTTCTTCTCGGCCTGCTGCTCATCTTTACTCAGTTCGGCAGCCTCCACTACGGCGAGGTTTTCGGTCAGGCTCACAGCATAGGCGGCCAGCACATCAACATCCTGGGCATGGAGCTGCTCCTGCCCACCCTGATCGCCATGCTGCTCTTCTGCGGTGCTATCGGCAAATCAGCCCAGATTCCCCTGCATGTCTGGCTGCCGGACGCCATGGAAGGGCCGACCCCGGTGAGCGCGCTTATCCATGCCGCCACCATGGTCACCGCCGGCGTCTTTCTGGTGGCCCGCTGCAATGCGCTCTTTGCGCTTTCGCCCTTTGCCCTTGGTTTCATCACCGTACTGGGGGCCATTACCGCGCTCTTTGCCGCCACCATCGCCCTGGTGCAAACCGACATCAAACGGGTGGTGGCCTACTCCACGGTCAGCCAGTTGGCCTATATGTTCATCGCCTGCGGTGTGGGTGCCTATGCGGCCGGTATTTTCCACCTCTTCACCCATGCCTTTTTCAAGGCCCTGCTCTTTCTCGGCTGCGGCTCCGTCATTCTGGGCATGCACCACGAGCAGGATCTGCGCTCCATGGGCGGATTGAAAAAATACATGCCCATCACCTACTGGACCTTCTTTCTGGCCTCGCTTTCCATTTCAGGCATACCGCCCTTTGCCGGCTTTTTCAGCAAGGATGAAATCCTGTTGATGGCCTTCAACTCGGGAAATTTCACCGGTCAGTTTGCCTTCTGGATCGGCCTCTTGGTGGCTTTTCTTACCGCCTTCTACTCCTTCCGCCTGCTTTTTCTCGTTTTCCACGGGGAATTCCGCGGCAGCGAAGAGCAGAGAAAACATGTGCATGAGTCGCCCCTGGTGGTCACCGCGCCCTTGATGATCCTTGCCGTAGGCGCGGTAGCTTCCGGTTGGTTCGGTATTCCGGCAGGACTGGGCGGCTCCAACCACTGGGCCCATTTTCTGGAGCCGGTGCTGGGTCATCCCGAAGTGCATCTTTCCCATAATACTGAGCTTGCCTTGATGATCACCTCGGTTGTTGTCGGCGTAGCCGGTATCGCCCTGGCCTTTTTTATGTACCGTAAACGGCCGGAGATGGCTCCACGCATCTCCACCCGCTTTGCCGGCGCATACCGGGTTCTGCTCAACAAATACTATGTGGATGAACTCTATCAGCAAGTCATTGTTAAACCCTCCCTGTGGTTCAGCCGGCGTGTTTTGCTGCGGGTGGTGGATATGCGCGGCATCGAGGGCGTGGTCAACGGCCTGCCGCGTCTGATCGGCGCCTTTGCCCAGAAACTGCGTCTCCTGCAGGATGGTGTGGTTTCGCACTATCTGGCGTGGATGGGCGGCGGGGTTCTGGTGCTGCTTGTCCTGCTGCTGACCAGATACTAAGCAATAGTCTCACTAAAGGTTGAACAGGTACCCATGCCTCTGCTCAGTGTTCTCATCTTCTTTCCGGTGCTCGGCGGCATTTCCCTCTTGTTTGTGGAGCGGAAAATCGAGACCGTGCGTCTTGTTGCCCTGGTGGTCAGCCTCTTTGAGCTGGTTTTCACCCTGCCTATCTTTTTCCTCTTTGACAAGGGCACCCACCTGATGCAGTTCAGGGAGCAGCACGACTGGATCACTGCCCTCAATATCAACTATGCCCTGGGCATAGACGGCATCAGTGTGCTCTTTATTCTGCTCACAGCTCTGATCACCGTGCTCTGTGTGCTGGTTTCCTGGGAAAGCATTCAGGACAAGGCCAAGGAATTCTATATTTCCCTCTTGGTTCTGGAAGGGGCCATGATGGGCGTTTTCTGTGCGCTCGATTTCTTCCTCTTCTATGTCTTCTGGGAGGCCATGCTCATCCCCATGTTCCTCATCATCGGGGTTTGGGGCGGGCCGAATCGCCTCTATGCCACCATCAAGTTTTTTCTCTACACTCTGGGCGGCAGTCTGCTCATGCTGGTCGGCATTATCCTGCTCTACCTGGCAGGCGGCCGCACCTTCGACGTCCTAGCCCTGGCAGGGCAGGCCTATCCCTTCAAGCTGCAACTCTTGGTGTTCTGGCTCTTCTTTGCCGCCTTTGCGGTCAAGGTGCCGATGTGGCCGGTGCACACCTGGCTGCCCGACGCCCATACCGAAGCGCCCACGGCAGGGTCCGTCATCCTGGCGGGTGTACTGATCAAGATGGGAGCTTATGGCTTCCTCCGTTTTTCCTTGCCGATTCTACCCCAGGCCACCATGGCCATGCTCACCCCCATGCTGGTGCTGTCGGTGATTGCCATTGTTTACGGCGCGCTCATCTGCCTTGCCCAGACCGACCTGAAGCGTCTGATTGCCTACAGTTCGGTCAGCCACATGGGTTTTGTTACCCTGGGTCTTTTTGCCCTCAACCAACAGGGGCTTGAAGGCAGTATCCTGCAGATGATCAATCACGGTCTGGTGACCGGCGCGCTTTTTCTGGCCATCGGTATCGTTTACGAGCGCACCCATACCAGGGAGATTGCCGCCTACGGCGGTCTGGCCACGACCATGCCGGTCTTTGCCGGCTTTTTCATGGTCTTTACCCTGGCGGCGGTCGGTCTGCCCGGCACCAATGGCTTTATCGGCGAGTGGCTCATCCTCTTGGGTGCATTCCGCTCGCAGCCGGTTTATGCGGTCATTGCCGCCACCGGTTTGATTTTGGGGGCCTGGTACATGCTCTGGCTCTATCAGCGCATCTTCTTCAATGCGGTGGGCGAAAAGGTGCAGAGCCTCAGCCCGCTCAACACGCGTGAGATTGTAACGTTGGCCCCGCTGGTGCTGCTTATTTTCTGGATCGGTATCTACCCGGATGCTCTGCTCGATTTTCTCCGGGTTTCCGTAGGCCACTTGGTGGAGCAGGTGCATGGCGCGGCCGGCTTAGCTGCCGCCGGAACCACCTCCCTGATGCCCATCCCCTGAATATCGGATAGGACCTGATACTGTGATGAATGAACGGCTGCTTGTGCTGAATCCCGCCGCCTTTAACTGGAGCATGATCACCCCGGTCTTACCGGAGTTGATCCTGCTTGCCATTGGCGTTGCCCTGGTGCTGCTTGATCTTTTTGCCCCACGTCAGCGGCAGATGCTGCCCTGGATGACCGTGCTCGGCGTATCGGCTGTGCTGCTGATGAATGGGGCCATGTCTGTTCCGCCCGATACGAGCTTCATGCTCGTTAACGATACCTATGCCACCTTTTTCAGCACACTCTGCCTTGGCAGTGTGATCCTGGCCGCCTTGATGCGCGAAAGCTACACCAGCCTGGTGCAGTCACACCAGGGTGAATTCTACAGCCTCTTGGTTTTTTCTGCCGTCGGCATGATGGTTATGGTCGCCTCCGTTGACCTGATAACCATCTACCTCGGTCTGGAACTGATGGCTCTGCCCATCTACGTGCTCACCGGCATGCACAAGAAGGAGAAGCGCACCAGCGAGGCGGCTGCCAAGTATTTCCTTATGGGGGTTTTTGCCTCAGCCCTGCTCCTTTTCGGCATGTCGCTTGTTTTCGGCCTTACCGGCAGCAGCAATCTGCCCGCCATCGGCGCATACATCAAGAACCATGGCCTGGCCGCTAATCCGGCCCTGGTGGCAGCCCTGGCCCTGATGGTGGCAGGCCTGTGCTTTAAGGTGGCGGTTGTGCCCTTCCACATGTGGACACCGGATGTCTACGACGGTGCGCCTTCCGTGCTCACCGCTTTCATGAGTGTCGGACCCAAGGCTGCGGGTTTTGCGATTTTCGGGCGTATCATGCTGGAGATCTTTCCGGATCTGCAGGCCAACTGGGGCCCGGTTCTGGTGCTTTTGGCGGTGCTGACCATGGCTGTCGGTAATATTGTGGCCCTGGTGCAGAGCAGCTTGAAGCGCATGCTTGCCTATTCGGCCATTGCCCATGCCGGTTATGCCCTTTTGGGCATCGCTGCTGGTACGGCAAGCGGCATGGCTGCGGCCATGAGCTATCTCTTCATCTATCTGTTCATGAACATGGGAGCCTTTGCCATCCTGATCATCTTCTCCCAGGGGCAAGAGGCGCGGGAGTCCATTGACTGTTGCAAGGGCATGGCCGCTAGAAATCCGCTTCTGGCGCTGTGCATGCTCATCTTCATGTTTTCTCTGACCGGCATTCCGCCCACCGGCGGCTTTACAGGCAAGTTCTATCTCTTTCAGTCGGCCCTGGCCGCCGGCTACACCGGCGCTGTTATTGCGGCCGTACTGTTGAGCGCAGTTTCCGCCTTCTTCTACCTACGCATTATCCGCCTCATGTACATGAGCAGCCCTGAGGAACAGCCGGCCATCATTGCCCCGACTGCCGGTATCATGGTGGCGCTGGGTATTGCCGTGGCAGGAACGCTCTTTCTCGGCATCACGCCGGGAGTGCTCTTTGACTGGGCGCAAAGAGCAATGCTGCCCTAAGCCCGGTTAAGCTGCGCAGACCGGGGAGATGCGGCGAAGAACAGGGCAGACACCAGGCACAAACCGGCACAGCAGCAGTACGCTTTGGAGGGTTTCATGCCGTATGTGAACATCAGGATCACCGATGAAGGCGTGACTGCCTCGCAAAAGGCTGAACTGATAGCTGGAGTGACGGATCTGCTGCAGCGGGTACTGAAGAAAAATCCAGCCACCACCGTGGTAGTCATCGATGAGATTGCCACGGATAACTGGGGCATTAACGGCGAGCAGGTGACTACCTTAAGAAAAAAGTAGTGTTTTTCTGCTCTGATCGCCCCCTGCTTCATCCTGCGGCTGAGCAGCAATTTTAGCTGGAATATTACATGTTCAGGCAGCATCGGCCAATCCCTATTTTTTGTGGCCGCTATCCCGTCCACTGTGGAGGCCCATTATGCCCCGCGGTTCTTCGCTTATCCTCATTACCGATCCAGCCTATAGCCGCCACGACACCGGCGGCGGCGAACATCCGGAAATTCCTGAACGGCTGCAGGTCATTCAGGAGGCCTTTGCAGCCAGTTCCTTTGCCCAGAACATCAAGGTTTTCCCCCCCCGGCCTGCGAGCCGTGCTGAACTTTTAGCCTGCCACGATGAGGCCTGGCTCTTCCGCTTTGAAGAAGCGGTCCTCTCCGGCCGCACCTATGTCGACCATACCGATAACCAGGTCTGTTACGAATCCTACGAAATCGCCACTTTGTCGGCAGGGGCCGGTTTAAGCGGCATCGACCTGATCGAACAGGGCCAGGCCGAAGGGCCGGTCTTTTGCCTGACCAGGCCGCCGGGCCACCATGCCGAGGCCAATCAGCCCCTTGGTTTCTGTTTTTTCAATAACTGCGTCATTGCCGCCCGCTACTGGCAAAACACATATGGCCGCAGCAGGGTGGCGGTCTTTGACTTTGACGCCCACCACGGCAACGGCATCCAGAGTGCCCTCGAATCCGAGCCGGACAGCGCCTACGTTTCCCTGCACGAGCATCCCAGTTTCAGCTATCCCGGCACGGGTTGGGATGAGGAGCGCGGGCTCGGGCCGGGCAAGGGCACGATTCTCAATCTGCCGCTGCCGCCCGGTGCGGGTGACGAAGAGGTTCGGCGGCTCCTGCCGAAAATCCGTGCCTTTTTTGAAGAGATGCGGCCCGAGGCCCTGGTCGTCGGCGCGGGGTTTGACGCCCACGTGGAGGATGAAATGTCGGGTCTGGCCTACACGACCGAACTCTACACCGAACTGGGTCGTTTCATCGTCGAGTTGGGTCGTGATTTCTGCGACGGCCGGGTGCTTTCCATCCTGGAGGGCGGCTACCATCTGCCGTGTCTGGGAGAGAGTGCTGCTGCCTACATTGCCGGACTTTTACACCAGGATTGAGCCTGCGCCCCTTTGGCGCATAGACTGTCGAGTATCGGAGGCGATATGTTCATCCATTACCATATGACTCCCACCCCCACCACCATGCACCCGAATCAGACGGTGGCCGAGGCCATTGAGCTCTTGGCGTGTTCCTCGTTCCGCCATTTGCCTCTGGTGGATGACGAGGGGGTGCTTGCCGGTATGGTTTCCGACCGTGATCTGCGCTCGGCCCAGCCCTCCAGCATTGCCCGCAGCAGCCAGCGCGAGATGGTGGAACACAAGATCATGCAGACCAAGCTCGCCGAGATCATGACCACCAACTGCCGTACCCTTTCTCCAATGGCCACTTTGGACGATGCTCTCTTTCTGTTTGAGGCCAATGCCATTGGCTCCTTGCCGGTTCTGGACGAAGAACGGCGGGTGATCGGCATCTTCACCATCGGCGATCTGCTCAAGGCCTACAAGAACCTCTTTGGCGTGGGTGAGCGGGGCGCAGCTCTGATCTCTATTGTGGATGACGGTGATCCGGACATCATCAGCAAGATCATCCATGTGATGGAAGAAAAAAAGGTGCACTTTACCCGGCTCCTGCGCAAGGCAGCCACAAGACGCACTAAGGCCATGATCTATCTTCGTGTTAATACGTATAATATCCGGTCAGTGCAGAAGGCGATCGAGGCGGCCGGATATGAAATTCATGTTCCTTACGCTACCCGGTGATGCAGGCTTGATCCGCGTTGTGCCAGAAAGGGCGAGGTTTCTATGCTGGAAAAACTGTTTACCCCACAATCGGTTGCCGTGATCGGCGCTTCCAAGGTGCCGGGCAAGGTGGGCCACACCACGGTGTGTAATCTGCTTGAGGCAGGCTTTAGTGGGCCGATCGTGCCCATCCACCCCGAGGGCGGCGAATTGCTTGGCCTCAAGGCCTATCAGCGCCTGGCCGACTATCCCCATGCCGTTGACCTGGCCATGATCACCGTGCCTGCTGAAAAAGTGCTTACCGCTGTGCAGGATGCCATTGCCAAGAAGGTAGGCGCAGTGGTGGTAGTGGCCTCCGGTTTCAAAGAGCACGGCGCCAAGGGCGCGCAGCTGGAGGAGCAACTGGTGGCGCTCTGCGCCAAGGGCGGGGTGCGGCTTTTGGGCCCCAACTGCCTGGGCCTGATCAACACCCGCTTGCACCTGAATGCCTCCTTTTCCAAGCGCATGCCGCAGGCAGGCCAGCTCGCGGTTCTTTCCCAGTCCGGCGCGCTCTGTACGGCCATGATGGATGCGGCCGATTCCCGCAGGCTGGGGGTGAGCATTTCGGTGTCCATCGGCAACAAGGCAGACATTACCGAGGTGGATATCCTCTCCTATCTGGCCCATGATCCGGCCAGCAAGGTCATTACCGGCTATCTTGAAGACATTGCCGATGGCGACCAGTTCGTCAAGGCGGCTGAGGAGGCGAGCAAGCAGAAGCCGGTGGTCATTCTCAAGGCCGGCATCACTGCGGCCGGAGCCAAGGCGGCCTCGCACCACACCGGTGTGGCTACCGGTCAGGACACCGCCTACGGCGCTGCTTTCAAACGAGCGGGCATCTGCCGGGCCGACTCCTTTGAGGCCCTATTTGACTATGCCACTGCCCTGAGCCTGCAGCCCGCTCCCAAGGGAGACCGGGTCTTTATTCTATCGAACTCGGGCGGCACCGGCACCTTGGCCGCAGATGCCGTGGAAAAGGCCGAAATGGTGGTGGCCCGATTACCCGAGAACCTGCACCAGGAGTTGAGCCGTATTTTACCGGCCGGGGCCTATATCAATAACCCCACCGATGTTTCTGCGGCAGCCTCGCCGCAGCAGTATGTGGATGCACTCAAGGCTGCGGTGCAGCATGCGGAAATCGACGCCGTGCTGGTGGTACTGGCCCCGCAGTACATCAATGAACCAGCCGAAACCGTGCGCGCCATTGCCGCCAATCTGGATGGAGAAACCCCGGTTTTGGCCTCCTTTCTCGGCAGTCGCGAGGGTATGCCTGCCAGGGCCGAACTGGCCGAGGCCGGGTTGCCCTTTTATCCCACACCGGAACGCGCGGTGGATGCGCTCAAGGCCATGCATGAATACGGGGTCTGGCGGCGGCGACCGGCGCGGCATGTGGTGCGCTTTCCGGTCAACCGCCGCCGGGTGGAGCGCATCATTACCCACCGCCAGCGCAGCGGGTATGATCGGCTCGATGAGGTGCGTTCTAAAAATATCCTGAAATCCTACGGTTTTCGCACCATGCCTGGTCGGCTTACCGGCAGTCCTGAAGAGGCCATTGAAATAGCTCAGTTCATCGGCTTTCCAGTGGCCATGAAAATCGTTTCTCCGCACATAGTGCATAAAACCGACCTAGGCGGGGTGCGCCTCAATATCGGCTCCAGCGAAGAAGTGGCCGATGCCTTTGATCTGATGATGCTCAGGTTGCGCAAGCTTGCGCCCGATGCACTCATCGAAGGTGTTTATGTGGAGAAGATGGCGGAAAAGGGCCTGGAGGTGATCATCGGCATGACCCGCGATCCGCAGTTCGGCCCCATGCTCATGTTCGGTTTGGGCGGTATCTTTGTGGAGGTGATGAAGGATGTCACCTTTCACCTGGCCCCGATCACCGAGGGCGAGGCAGTGCAGATGCTCAAATCCACCCGTTCCTACGAGCTTCTGGAAGGCAAACGCGGCACCAAGCAGGTGGATATTGCCGCCATTGCCGTGGCCCTGCAGCGCATCAGCCAGCTCACCACCGATTTTCCGCAGATAGTCGAACTGGACATCAACCCGCTCATTGTGGGCGAGCAGGGGCTTGATCCGGTGGTGGTGGATGCCGGCATGACCTTTGCCCGCTCCGCCCAGAAAAACGGCACCGGCAACTGATGCTTTCCTCCTAATCGACGAGGCTTACGGTAATGCGCTACGATGACAATTGGCAGACACGCTATGCGGAAATGACCGCCACGCCCCAGGAAGCGCTGGCGCATATGAAATCCGGGCAAAGGGTCTTTATCGGCACCGGCTGCGGCGCGCCCCAGGAGCTGATTGCAGCCATGACCGGCCGCGCCCGTTCGGTGAGCAATGTGGAGATCATCCAGTTGCTGACTAAGGGTGAGGCCCCCTATGCCAGCAAAAAACTCTCGGACAGTTTTTCCTTAAACGCCTTTTTCATCAGCTCCAATGTGCGCGAGGTGATCCAGGAGGGCTTTGGCGACTACACCCCCATCCTGCTCTCGGATGTGCCCCGCTTATTGGATTCGGGCGCGATGCCTATTGACATTGCCCTGATCCAAGTAACGCCGCCGGATGAGCGGGGCAGGGTAAGCCTTGGAGTATCTGTTGATATTGTAAAAAGCGCTATTGAAAATGCCACCCTGGTCATTGCCGAGGTGAACCCGAACATGCCCTGGACCCATGGCGACACCATGGTGGACGTCTTTGATCTGGATATCCTGGTGCCCGTGGACAGGCCTATTCTTGAACGAGAGCTTGATCCACCCAATAAAATTGCGCTCAAGATCGCCAAATCAGCCGCCGCGCTTATTCCCAACGGTTCCACCATCGAACTGGGCTTGGGCCGGGTACCGGGCTATGGCCGCATTCCGCAGGTGGTGATGCAGTTTCTTTCTGAGCGCCGGGATATCGGCTTTCATACGGAGATGATTTCGGATGCCATTATTTCCCTGGTGGAATCCGGCGCAGTGACCGGCGCAATGAAGTCCATCGACCGGGGCAAGATCAGCGCCAGCTTCTGCATGGGCACCAAGAAGCTCTACGACTATATCCACGACAACCCTCTCTTCAGCTTCAGGCCCACGGAATACATCAACGACCCCAACGTAATTGCCAAGCACCGCCGCATGGTCTCGGTGAGCATGGCCCTGGAGATCGACCTGACCGGCCAGGTCTGCTCGGATTCGGTGGGCGGCCGTTTTTATTCGGGCATCGGCGGTACAGTGGATTTCAACCGGGGCGCTGCCAAGTCGGAGCGCGGCCGCGCCATTATCGTGCTGCCCTCGGTGAGCAAAGACGGCACGCGCTCCCTGGTGGTGAGCGCGCTTCAGCCCGGCTCCGGCGTGGTCATCAACCGGGCCAGCGTGCACTATGTGGTAACGGAACACGGGGTGGCCTATTTGCACGGCAAATCCATCCAGGAACGGGCCATGGAGCTTATTTCCATTGCCCATCCGGATTTTCGCGAACAACTCTTCCGTGAGGCCGTGGCCGCCAAATACCTGCGTCCGGACCTGGCCCGTTTCGGCAACCGTTTTTCCCTGCCCGGTGAAGAGGCCATGCGCGCCACCTATCTGATGGAGGACGGCACCCAGGTTAACTTCCGCTCCATCCGCCCAACTGATGAGCCGCACATGCGCGACCTTATCTACAACCTCTCCCAGGAAACGATCTACTACCGTTTCATGAGCCATCAGCAGCGCTTCACCTCGCGCCAGATTCAGGACTTTGTCTATATCGATCACCGCCGCGACGTGGCCGTGGTGGCAACTCTTCCCGAGGTGCAGGGCGACCAGATTATTGCCGTGGGCACCTACTACCTCAATGAAAGCACGAACAAGGCCGAGGTGGCCTTTGTGGTGCGGGATTCGTGGCAGGGCAAGGGGCTGGGCACCTTTATCTTCCAGCACCTGATTAAGATCGCCAAGCGCAACGGCATTGCCGGCTTTACTGCGGAAGTACTGCGCGAAAACGAGCGCATGCAGAGCGTGTTCAACAACTCCGGCCTCAAGGTTGCAAGCAGCCTGGAAGAGGGTGTCTACAGCTATGATATGGCGTTTTAACCTGGTGTAGGCAGGTTGATGGGCCGGTCAGCCCGTAGCCGTTTCTGCTGCTGAACTCGAATGGTGATGCACTCTCATCCCAGCCTGGATTCTGAGCGCCGGGCCAAGCTGGTGGCCCGCTTCGAGGCCCAGGCCCGTTTCTGCATAAGCTCTTCCCCCCTGTATCACCTTCTTTTTGCGCAGCTTGGCCGTCGTCTAGCCGAAGACGATGCCTTTGCAGGCTGGCTTTTAGCTGCATCCGCCGGTCGCGCCTCTTTTGATGTACCGCTTTTGCTGTTGGCGGCTTTGCACCAGGCTGTGCTCAGTCAGAGCCCGGAAACCAGAGAACTTGCCGCCTGGTATGCCGGCGTGGGCGGCAGAGCAGATACGAGCGAACCAGGCTTCAATCAGGCGCTGGCCCAAAGCGTCGATGCCCTGGGCCCGGAGCTGGCAACCTTTATTGCCGACCGTCCGGTGCAGACCAACGAGGCTGCCCGTGGCCTGTGTTGGCTTTTGCCTGCCTGCTATACCGGCTGGGAGGCAGTACATTTGGTGGAACTGGGGGCTAGCGCCGGTCTGAACCTGGTGGCAGATAAGCGCTGTTACGCGCTTACTGCTGCGAGCGAACCCGGTGGGGGAAGACATCTTTTTGGCCGGGGCAGGGAAGTGGCCTTCGAGGTGCAGGGCGAGGGTGCCTTTGTGCCGCCTGCCCCACCTGCTTCGGCAGCAGGGCCGCATATAATATCACGCACAGGCTGTGATCTTGCGCCGATTCAACTGAACACCGAGGCAGAGCGGCGCTATCTGGCCGCCTTTGTCTGGGCCGACCAAATTGACCGTATGCGCACGCTCAATCAGGCCATCGATACCCTGCTCCAGACCAATGCCACCGATACGCCGGTTAACCTGCAGGCCTGCCGTCTGCCGCAGGAACTGCCTGATTTCCTGCAGGCTTTACCCAGACTCGCGGCCCCCTGCATCCTCTTTAACAGCTATCTTAACGCCTATCTTCCGGATAAAGGCGAGACCATGCAGGCGCATATTGCCCGCTGGGCCTTGGCCCAAGAGCAACCGGTGCTTTGGCTGCAGTGGGAACATCTGCGCTCAAGCGACACAGGCGACAAGCCGCCCGCCTTCGGTTGGCTCGGCTGGACGGCCCAACTCTGGCACCATGGCCGGCACCAGAGCCGGCATTTGGCCTGGGTACACCCGCACGGCAGTCGGATTGCCTGGCTGCCGGGAATTTTTTCCTGGCGTGAGTATTGCTCTAGATAAGATACGATCAGTTTATTGTGCGTGGCAGGCTTGCACCAGGGTGCATCTGCTTGTGCCTTTGCCTTTGGTAACCATCCAGTACAAGCACTGAGACTGAAATAATGCACATCAACCTGAATCAGTTGCGCTGTCTCTACATGGCGGCCCGCTACAAGAGCATGGCCGAGGCAGCGGCTCGGCTTTTTGTCTCGCCTCCGGCCATAACCATGCAGATCAAAAAGCTGGAACAGGCCCTGGGCATGAAGCTGGTGTATCGACAGCATAACGAACTGCGTCTGACCGAACAGGGGCAGCGGGTGTACAGCCATGCGGTCAGCATATTTGAGCAGGTAGAAAGGCTGGAGCACGCGCTTGCAGCCATGAAGGCGCGCGGCAAGGAAATGCTGGTCGGGGTCTACCATATTCCCGGCCAATACCTTATGCCGGCCTTACTCGATCACTGGCGGCGGCTGTGCCCTGAGCTGCGGGTACGGATGGTACTGGGCACCCAGGCGGAGTCCCTGCAGCGGCTCAGGCGGCATGAGATTCACTGCGCGGTTATGGTCAATGTGGAGGCAGTAGACAATTTCCAGGCAGTGCCGTTTTTTACAGACCGCCTGCTGCTGGTGGCGGGCCAGGGCACAGAGCGGCTGAGCGGCAAAGAAATTACCGTTGCCCAACTCGACCACTTGCCTTTGCTCCTGCCGCAAGAGGGCACCGGCATCCTGCGCAGTATTGAAGATTTTCTGCAGCAGCATCAAGTGCAACCGCAAATTGCCATGGCAGGCATCAGCGGCGATGTCATTAAAGAACTTGTGGCCCGGGATTTGGGCCTGGCCTTTCTGGTGGGTTATTCGGTGCGGCGGGAAGTAGCAGACG
Source organism: bacterium (assembly GCA_030538155.1). GTDB lineage: Bacteria > Desulfobacterota > Desulfobulbia > Desulfobulbales > Desulfobulbaceae > Desulfobulbus. The sequence goes on along the minus strand of JAUNUN010000017.1, from coordinate 3,424 downwards.
GCGTGTTACGGGAAATAACCATTAGAGAAGGCGGCCCAGAGGTGCAGTTCAGCCTGGTCACCCATGCCCAGCGCAATGACAGGCAACTCGCTCAAGCCCTGGATGCGCTGGCCTCCCTTGATCCCAAATGCTTTGGCGCGCTGTCCTGATAGTGAACAGGAGCGGCTTCAGCTCCGTTTGCAGCTTGAAGGTGCGCCCGGCTGTTGTTTAATCTTACCTACAACTGCGGCAATTTATTGAGCTTATTGAGTGTGCCCGGCCTTGTGCCAGGCCTCGTCAATGCGTTTGACCACATAAGCCAGTTGTTTTTCATCGGCAGTTTCCATATCAAAACAGACGGCATCCTCACCCAGGAGGCCGCCGGGAACAAGATCCCCAACCTCATCCGGATCGCTCACCATATCCTGGAAGAAGCAGACCGAGAGCCAGCGCGGACTGTCTTCAATCACATCCACCATAACAAAGAGTTCCCGTTGCTGTTGGGCCGGGTGCTCGGCCCTGAGCGAGTAGGTGATGCCCGGCCGTTCAATAAACTGCAACTGCACTCCGGTAAGGCCGGCCAGGTGCGCGTGCAAAGCAATAAAGGCTTCCTTGTTGCCTTCGGCCGTGGCCTCCCAGGAGGCGAGAAACTCGTTCAACTCGTGCATACTTGTTCTCCAGAATCAGTAACGGGCCGGAAAACCGGCCCGCTTGTTATTTGCCGCCAGCAAGGGAAGGGCGGTTATTTGGCCGCTTCGCGGGCTTTTTCCTGCTCCAGCAGTTCGCCCAAAATACGGCCGGCCTCGCCCACCAGGCGGATGCAGTGCTGTCTGCGGCTGTCCGGGTCGGTGTAGAAGGTTTTGACCTGATCCCGGTCGAGCCAGTCCACCTGGGCGATTTCGTGGCAACTAATGCCTCCGTACTGCCGGCACAGTTCCTCGAAGCGTTCCACCATCTTGCGGGTGGCAGCCCACATGCGGGGATTTTCCTTTTCCTCCAGACTGCTGCGGCTGTACAGCGCACCGATAATGGCGGCAGCGCCGACCAGCGCACCGCAGGTTTTACCGCAACCGCCGAAACCGCCGCCAAAGGCGCCCAGCGCCTTGATGGTATCCGGCTCACTCAAACCAAGTTTTTCCAGCCCCACCATGGCAACGGCCTGGCTGCAGTGCATGCGGGCCTTGAACAGTTCCCGCGCCTTGTCACTCATTTCTTCAGGTTGCATCAAATCCTCCAAGGTTGACGGAATAAGCAGAGTATGATTGTGTGCAAACCTACTGTATTTCAGATGGCCTTGCACCAAAATTGCCCGAAAATTCCGCCTATACGCATGTCTGCACTGGTTGTTTTTGACTTTGAAACCTCTGGGCGCAAGCCTGCGCAGGGGGCCCGAGTGATCGAGGTGGGTGCGGTGCTGGTTGAGGGCGGATCAATCCGAGCCCGGTTCCAGCGCCTGATCAATCCTGGTTTTGCGGTCAGTCCTTTTGTCACCGCCTTTACCGGCATCAGCAATGCCATGCTCAAGGATGCACCGAATAGCGCCGAGGTACTGCCCGAGTTCTGCGCCTTTTGCGGCGACCTGCCGATGGTTGCCCACAGCCCGTTTTGACCGGGCCTTTCTGGCGGCAGAACTGGCCCGACTGGGCCTGAAGCACAGGATGCACAACAATGCCTGCGCCTGTTCACTTTTGGCCGCACGCAGAATTTTGCCGGATGCGCCCCGGTACCGTTTGTCCACTTTAGCGGCACACTGCGGCTTGATAGTGCAGGGCAGTTGGCACCGTGCGCTTGCCGATGCAGAGGCTACCGCTCAGTTGTGGCTCTACATGGAAGAACGCCTGCAACTTCAGTACGGATTGATAGAGACGCCCTTTAGCCTGATGGATGCCCTCACCCGCTTACAGCGGCGGCAGGTGCCGGCCTGGTTGCGGACCCAGGCGACCCGGCAACAGTCCGGCCTTTTTCATTTTCAGGAGAATGGATGAGAATGATAAATGAGGAGTCCGAGCAGACCCTGCGCGGTCAGTTGCGCACCGTGCTTGGGCAAGGTTGGCACACCCTGCGGGAGTTGTCCCAACTGGTGCGTGTGAGCGAAAAAGACCTGATCAGCCATCTGGAGCACCTGCGTCGCGCAAACAGAGCAGGGGAGGAGTCTTTTGAGGTGGATGCACCACTCTGCCTGCACTGCGGCTTCCACTTCATCGCCAGAACACGGCTACAGGCACCTGGCCGTTGCCCCAAGTGCCGTTCCACCCGCATCAGCAAGGCGCGCTATCGGATAGTGCAGAAGAGCAGATAACACGAGCAAAATTTAGTTTGCCCAGCATTTTCAGGAAAACCACACACTACAAATCGCAGCTATGCCCTATCTGCTTCTGACTCTGACCGCGCTGATCTGGTCGGGCAACTTTGTCCTTGGCCGGGGCGTACAGGGGCTTGTCCCGCCGCTTTCCCTTGGGTTCTGGCGCTGGGCCGTTGCCCTTGCGGTGCTGGCTCCCTTTGCCTGGCCCCATTTCCGGCAACAGCGCGCGCTTATCCGCCGGCATGCCGGGCTTATCTGTTTGCAGGGCATCTTGGCGGTGACTGGTTTCAATACCCTGCTCTACGTAGCGGTGCAGTACACCACCGCCATCAATGCGGTCTTGGTGAACTCCATCACACCCATCCTGATTGCCCTTGTTGCCTGGCTCCTGCACCGAGAAACCCTGCGGCCACGCCAAGTGCTGGGGATAATCCTTTCTTTTGGCGGCGTTCTGCTGATTCTGGCGCAGGGCGAGGTCTCGCAGCTGCTGGCGTTTACCTTCAACCAGGGCGATATCCTGGTGCTCCTGGCTGCAGCAGGCTGGTCGGTGTATGCGGTGACCTTGCGCCGCTTGCCCAGAGATTTGCACCCTTTGGCCTTTCTTTTTAGCATCAATGCGGTCGGGCTGGTTGGGCTTGTGCCCCTGTACCTGTGGGAGTTGCAGCAGGGGCTACGCATTCCCCTAACAGGACCGGTGCTCCTAGCCATCCTTTATGTGTCTCTTTGTGCCTCGGTGCTGGCCTTTCTCTGCTGGAATTATGCGGTGCGGATCGTGGGCGCAAACCGGGCCGGGCCTTTTGTCCACCTGATGCCGGTGTTCAGCACCATCCTGGCCATCATCTTCCTGCACGAGCAACCGGCCTGGCATCAGGCCAGGGGCGCTGCCTTCATCTTTATCGGAATCGTTTTGGCTACCTGGCGGGTGGGAGATGAGAGGAAGGGATGACTCGTTTTGCTGCGTAGCAGCGCAAATTGATCCTGTTCGCATCTTCTGGGCAGCACAGGCTTCAGCAACCAGTTGATCCGGAACCATGCGCTGTTGCTGCCGTTTCGTTGGCTGTCCTGCCCGTTGTTTGAGGACATTTTGCTGATATGGTTGACAGTGTCAATAGAAAATTACTGTCCCCCTTGATTCTTATATAT
>JAUNUN010000078.1 GCA_030538155.1 bacterium | reverse complement strand
GTAGCAAATACTCACCAACAGCGTGAGGAAAAAATGCACCCCGTGATTGGTTACGCCCTGTCTGTTATCGATAACACTAAATTTTAATCGGTTGGTTCATAGTTTCAGGCAACAGTTAAATCATAAGGTTGAACGAGATGCAATTACGTACGTTTTCCCCCGGAAAGGCTGATGCCTGCAGAGTTGACCGCTAGATCCAATCCGATTCGAGCAATGCGTCTAGCCGGCATGGCAAGTGAGGCAGCCGGTTGAGCAAATCTGATTATTGAGTCAAGACTCATGGTGTCCTCTGTAAAAAACAGACTGCTCTTTATCCTTACTATTATGCCGGGATTGGAAAGTTTTTCAACGGGATGTGGGGCGCGGCACCAATCATATTTTATGAGACAGCAACCAAGCTCCCGTTGTAGTGCCCTTGCTGCAATTCCGCTCATCAGTTCAGCTTACGGCCCTGGCGGAACATCTCGGCGTAGATATCCGGCAGGTTCTGCCGTTTCAATTCTGCCGCCACCTTTTCGATGTCATAGTCCAGCCGGTGGTGCCGTACCTGGATGGCATCTTTGTCTTCTCCCAGTTCCAGCACGGCAAAGGAGGTCCTGGGGTCGCCATCAAACATGCGGCCGACCGAGCCGGGGTTGATGAAGTGCACCCCGCCGATGTACTTGTGGTAGGGACTGTGGGAATGGCCGGTAATGACAATATCCTGGCCGCAAGTCTTGGCTAGGGCGGCAAAGCGTTTGTCCGGCGTGTCGTTGAAAAGAAACTCCTCATGATCCTCGGGGCTGCCGTGGTACAGGCCGATGCGCCGGCTGGAGACATTCAGACTTTCCTTCTTGCGCAGGGCCAAAAGGTCTTTTTGCGCGGCACTCTCCAGCGCTGCAAAGGTGCTGGTGTACATACAGCGCTTTTCCGGATTCGCTGGTTTTTTGAAGCTTTTTCCTGTCAGCAGACGAAGGATTCGGTCGTCGGTATTGCCCCTGATGCTGATGGCCCGGTGCTGTCGCAGCCAGGCCATGGTTTCGTTGGCAAAGGGCGCATACACGGTGCAGTCGCCGCAGTTAAGCACATGGCTGAACTCTAGGCCCCGCACTGCATCCTCAATGGCGGCTAGGGCCGGGAAATTGCCGTGAATGTCGCTTAAAAGCAGGATGTTCATAGGGCGATGAATGGTATGGTTTATTCTCTTCATGGGTTTGGCTGTTTCAATGCGCTCATCTCCCTTCCTACAGCATGCCGTTTCCATAGCAAAGCCTTATCTGCGCAGAGGCCGGCTCTTGCGCGCAAGGCCTGCCCGCATGCACGATCGCGTCGCGTTTTCCTCACCTCTTTGATGATATCTGCTTAGATCTGGAAACAGAATAACAGAGCCGACCAGCTTGATTTCCTGCCTTGCTTTCCCTGGAAAGCGGTAGTTTAGCTTTTCAGTATAGGGGAAACAAGTTACAATCAGTGCGAAATTGCGGCCCCGCATGGCGCAAACACAAGATAGAAGATGGATGGACCCGGTCGGCAAATCGCCACAGAATACCGTGTGCCGCCGGATTGAGAGGATTTTTTCGCGAGGTGTGCGATGGGAAAACATGTTCTGGAAGAAGCGAGCCGCTGTTTGCAGTGCAAGAAACCGCAGTGCACCCGGGCCTGCCCTGTCGGCACCCCGGTGAACACCGCCATCCGCCTGCTCATGGCCAACAAAATCCAGGATGCGGGCGCGCTCCTCTTTGAAAACAACCCGCTCTCCGTCATTTGCTCGCTCATCTGCCCGCACGAAAAATTCTGCGAAGGCCATTGCATTCTCAGTAAAAAAAGCACACCCGTGCAGTGGAGCGACATCGAGCACTATATTTCCAGCTACTATCTCGACCGCTTTCAGGAAGACAGCTTCAAGACCGAGGAGCAAAAAGAGCGCATCGCCATAGTCGGATCCGGTCCGGCAGGGCTCACCGTGGCCTTTATCCTGGCCATCCATGGCTACCGTATCACCATTTTTGAATCCAAGGATAAGATTGGCGGCGTGTTGCAGTACGGTATTCCTGATTTCCGTCTGCCCAAGAAGATAATCGACAAACTGCACCGGGCACTCCTGCGTCTGGGGGTGAAGATACGGCCCAACATGCTGATCGGCCCGGTGGTTACCCTGGATGATCTGCTGCAGGATGGCTACAAAGCGGTGTTTATCGGCACCGGTGTGTGGAACCCCAAGCCCTTGCGCCTGCCCGGCGAAACCATGGGCCATGTGCACTATGCCATCAACTACCTGAAGAATCCGGATGTTTGTGATTTGGGTTATCGGGTGGCGGTGATCGGTTCCGGCAATGTGGCCATGGATGTGGCCCGTACCGCGCTGCGCAAGGGTTCCGAGGTAACGGTGCTCTACCACCGCGGCGAGGCGGATATGTCGGCCACCCGCTACGAGTACGACTATGCCCGTATGGATGGAGTGGATTTCAAATTTTTCATGTCGCCCATTGCCATCAGCGACGAGGGCGTACACTGTCGCAGCACCCGCAAGGTGACCGATGAGGACGGCAAGGTGCGGCTGGAGCAGATCGAAGGCACAGAGACCTGCTTTCCGGCTGATTCCGTGGTGATCGCTACCGGCCAGGCCCCGCGCGGCAACCTGAAGGGGCTGGAGATCGGCAAGACCGGCCTGGTGATTACCGATGAGGTAGGCCGCACCACCAACAAGGCGGTTTTTGCCTCCGGCGATGTGGTGACCGGCGCAAAAACCGTGGTCGAGGCAGTGGAACTCTCCAAGAAGAGCGCCCAGGCCATTATGGAATATGTGGAGAGTTTGCCGAAATCCGAGTGATACAGCACTCGCCTTATTTTGGGTGCCGCTTGCCGAGGAAAAAGAAGTCACATTTCGGGTAATCCCGCCAGATCAAGCGGCCGCGTGTAGCAAGAGGCTGTGGAACAGCTCGGAGATCTACTTTCCAGCTTACGCTTTTGATGTTTACCCGGTATAATATCCCGGTTTTATAATTTTTTCTGATTATTTTGGATCAATAAAGGCAAAGACATGCAGGTGCAGGGATTTACCGCGGCTGCCACGGCAGCAGGCATACGGTATGCCAACCGTTCGGATCTGGGTTTGATTTTTTCCCAGGTACCGGCAGTGGCTGCCGGTGTGTTTACCACCAACCGGGTTAAGGCCGCGCCGGTGGTGCTGAGCATGGAACGGCTCCGTTCCGGCAAGGCCCAGGCCATTCTGGTCAACAGCGGCAATGCCAATGCCTGCACCGGTGCGCCGGGTATGGAGGCGGCACGGGCCACCAGCGCTATGGCGGCGCAAGTCTTGGGCATTGATGAGGCACTGGTGCAGGTGGCCTCCACCGGGGTGATCGGCCAGCCCCTGCCAAGGGAACCTTTTAGTAAGAGTGTGCCCGGGCTTGCAGGCAGTCTTTCCGGCAGCAATCTTGGTGATGTGGCCAGGGCCATCATGACTACGGACCTGGTGGAAAAGGAGGCCGGCGCCACGGTCAACATCAATGGCACACCGGTCAATATTTACGGCATGGCCAAGGGTTCCGGCATGATCCGGCCCGATATGGCCACCATGCTCTGCTTCATCCTTACAGACGCGCAGATTGTCTTCCCTGTGCTGGATCGGCTTTTGCGTGAGGCAGTAGATGAGAGCTTCAACGCCATCACCGTTGATGGCGACACTTCCACCAACGACATGGCCCTGGTGATGGCCAACGGCATGGCCGGCAATGCCTGGATCGACGAGGATAACCTTGAGGGCATCCGCATTTTCGGCGAGGCCCTGCGCGGTATCTGCCGGGACCTTGCCTTAAAGATCGTTGCCGATGGCGAGGGCGCAACCAAGCTGGTGCAGATTAAGGTGCAGGGGGCGCGCACCAGGGCCGAGGCCTTTGATGCGGCCCAGACCATCGCCAATTCCGCCCTGGTCAAGACCGCCTTTTTCGGGGAAGACGCCAACTGGGGCCGGATTATCGCCGCCCTTGGCCGTTCGAATTGCACCTTTCAGGAAGAGCGGGTGGATATTTTTTTTGGCGATGTCCTTTTGGTGGAACAGGGTCTCTGCCTGGGCACGGAGGCAGAGACCAGGGCTACCGCCGTGCTCAAGCAAAAACAGTTTGGTGTGACCGTGGAACTGCACGAAGGCTCGAGCGAGGCCGTGGTGTACACCTGCGACTTTTCCTTTGACTATATCAAGATCAATGCCAGTTACCGGAGTTGAAGCGCTGTTTATGTGTCAGGCCGCCGAAGATACCTGGCTTGTGCCGGAAAATCTGAGCAGGAGCGCCCTTGAGGCGGCCCTGGCCGAACACTATGAAGTTGAGGCCATGCCCGAGTACCGGGCCACGGTGACCTATGTGGACACCTTTGACTGGCGCTTGTACCAGGCCGGCATGCTCTTGCACATGCACCGCCGCTCCTGGAGCCTGTATGAGAAGGGCGGAGAGCTGACCTTGCTCAAACAGGGGCCGTTGTGCAAGAAGAGCTGCATGGTTGACGCCTTTCCCGAAGGGGTCATGCGCGCGGCCCTGGAGCCGGTGCTCGGCATCAGAGCCTTGTTGCCTCTAGCCGAAGTGGAACTGCACGGTCGGCAACTGCACCTGCGCAACAGTGATGGTAAGATTGTGTTACGCTTGGTGCTGGAACAGCAGTGTCTACCCGGTGATGAACAGCTTTTCCGCATGGCCAGGGTTTTTCCGCTGCGCGGCTATGATGAGGAACTGGCTGCCGTGCGCGCCATCTTGCAGGATGAGGGCATTGTGGAGCCGGTCTCGCCCCTGGCCGGTTTTGAGGCGGGTTGTCTGGCTGCAGGCAGAAGGCCGCTTGACTACAGGTCGAAATTTGCCCTTGAGCTTGAGCCTCAGGTGAGCGCCGCTGCGGCCATGCGCCAAGTGTATCTGCAACTGCTGGAGGTTATGCGCCGCAATCTTGCGGGCGCGATTGAAGACCTGGACAGCGAGTTTCTGCACGATCTCCGGGTGGCGGTACGGCGCACCCGTTCGGCCCTGAGCCAAACCAAGGGCGTGTTTGCGGCCGGGGCCATCAAGCCTTTTCGCGAGGGCTTTGCCGAAATTGGCCGAGCCACCGGCCCCACCCGCGATCTGGATGTCTATCTGCTCAGCGAGGCCGCCTGCCTGGCCCGTTTGCAGCCGCAGTTGCGACCAGCGCTTGAGGCCTATTTTGCCGATATCAGCCGCCAGCGGCGCAAGGCCCAGCGAAACCTCGCGCGCTATCTAAGCAGCGGCAAGCTGGAGCGTTTTCTGGCAGACTGGGAACGCTTTCTGAACGCGGCAGATCAGGCCGACCAGACAAAAGGCCCGCTTGCCGACAAGCCCATCGCCATTTTGGCCGGCCGTATTATCCGCAAACACAGCAAAAAGGTGCTGGCAGACGGCCACAACCTGAGCGCGGCTACGCCGGATGCCGAGGTGCACCAGCTGCGCATTGAATGTAAAAAGCTGCGTTACAGCATGGAGTTTTTCAGCTCGCTCTACGCCCAAGATGCCTTTTCCCAGGTGTTGAAGCCGCTCAAGGCGGTGCAGTCGATTTTGGGCAGTTTCAATGATCTGTCGGTGCAGCAGGATCTGTTGCTGGAAACCATCGGCACCATGCAGGTGCGCAAGGATGCGGATGCAGAGCGGGCCGCCGCCCTGGGCGCACTCATGCAGAGCCTCTTTGAGGAGCAACAACCCCTGCGGGATCACTTTGCCGAGGTTTTCGCTACCATGAGCAGCGAGGCCCAGCTCGAACTGATTGCCTCCCTTTTTGGCAAAAAAGCGTTGTCATGAAGATTCTGGCAGTCTACAGCATCAAGGGCGGGGTGGGTAAAACTGCAACCGCAGTCAACCTGGCCTATCTTGCCTGCCAGGAGGGCGCCAAGACCCTACTCTGCGATCTCGACCCCCAGGGTGCGGCCGGCTTCTATTTCCGCATCAAGCCGCACGACAAGTACAGCGCCAAAAAATTGCTCAAGGGCGGCTCCCATCTGGAGGATGGTATTCGGGCCACGGATTACCCCGGCCTGGATGTGCTCCCGGCTGATTTTTCCTATCGCAATATCGATATAGCCCTTGATGAGCGGAAAAAATCCAGCCGGCGTCTGGTCAAGGTCTTGCAGCCACTTGGCAAGGAGTATGACCGCATTGTCCTTGATTGCCCGCCCAACCTGACCCTGCTCTCTGAAAATATTTTCAATGCCGCTGATATTATCCTGGTGCCCATGGTGCCCACCACCCTTTCCCTTTTGGCCCTGAAGCAGCTCTACGACTTCCTTGACAACATGAGCAGCGGCCGGGAAAAGGTGCGCGTATTTTTTTCTATGATGGAACGGCGCAAAAAGATGCATCAGCAAATGGTGCAGGCCACGCAGAACAAGCAAGGTGTTTTGAGCGCCTCTATTCCCCATTGCGCGGATATTGAGCGCATGGGGCTGCACCGGCAGCCGGTTGCCGTTACCTTGCCGGGTTCCATAGCAACGGCTGCCTACAGAAGCTTATGGAGGGAATTGACCAGTGGCGAACTTTAACGAAAACAAGGTGCTTTTGATCTGCCGCCATGCGAAGTCGAGCTGGCCGGATACCGGCCTGGCCGACTTTGATCGGCCACTCAACAAACGGGGTGAGCGGGATGCTCCGCGCATGGGACAGCGGTTGCAGCAGCGCGGCTTTCTGCCGGATCTCATCATGTCGAGCCCGGCGGTGCGCGCGCAGCGCACAGCGGAAATCTACGCCGAAACCCTTGATTACCCTCTTGAGGATATCGGCTATCACCAGCAACTTGCTGAAGCCAATTGGCCTCAGTTGCTGAGTTTGATTCAGCAGGCGGATGACCGCTACCGCCGTATTTTTCTGGTCGGCCACAATCCGGAGTGTACCAGCCTCGCCAATGTGCTGGGCGGGCTGACTCTTCGCAAGATTCCGACCGCAGGCATGGTGGCCCTTTCTTTTCCCTTTAACTCCTGGACGGAACTGCACGAGCAGAGCGGCATCCTGCTCTTCTTCGACTTTCCGAAAAATCCCTTTTGATATCGAGCGGGTTGTTCCTGTTCTTGAAGCAAAAAGGCCGGACACTCTTGAGTGCTCGGCCTTTTTTTGTGATCAAAGCGCGGCACTGTCTGCCCAGCGAGCATTTTGATCTGCAAGTAAATTCCCCACCGCCTGAAGACGGTGGCTTCGGCGGCTCTATTCGCTCGGCCGGATTGAATCCGGCCGTCGCAGCC
>JAUNUN010000016.1:18098-55667 GCA_030538155.1 bacterium | reverse complement strand
CAAAAAGACTAACGAAGACTAATTATGATTGTTCCCACGCTCCAGCGTGGGAACAGAGGCCTGAACGCTCCAGCGTTTTCATATAGTCAGCATAGAAGAGCTTCGCCGGCAGCCGCTCTCGTATTCCGGCGGCGAACCAACCACATTATACCTGTACTGGCGGCACTTGAAGGGCTGCCTGCTAAACGGTACAGAGCGGGCAGTAACCATGGATGCGGCTCAGAGATGCGTTCCCACGCGGGAGCATGGGAACGATAGAACAGGGCTGCCTGCTAAACGGTACAGAGCGGGCAGTAACCATGGATGCGGCTCAGAGACGCGTTCCCACGCGGGAGCATGGGAACGATGAATTCAGCGGACTGTTCGGTGACTATGAAATCGGCAATTGTTTATTCAATACGTTCTTTTGCTGTCTTAAGTGCCAGGTCCTTATCTCTGGTATAGAGTTTCCAGCGCATGGCATTAGAGTGGATGCCTGCCTGCTTATCCTGACCGGTGGCGGCGTACCAGTGCCCGTAGCGTTCCACCTTGGCATAGGGGTGATTCTCGGTGCAGAGCATGGTACAGGGTCGGATTTCCTTGAAAAAAATAGTCTCGTCGGGTTCGCTGTCAAAGGCCACATCCCGGGGAATATCGGCTTGCGACACATCCTTTTTATCCGCTTCCTGCTTGTCCAGCCAGTCTGAAATTTTCATCAATTCTTCCCTTTTCATTGAGATTTATCAGGACAATCGGCGACCCTGACTCTGTTCTGCATGCAGACCAATTATAGCAAGGGACTTCAGGATAACAAGAGTATCGCCGGGCACCAATTCGTGTGCGCAAAAAATGCAGCAGGCAAGGTAGAAAATCGGGCATGCAGCCGGCTCAGCACGGACGAATGCGCGCACGTGTTCACTGTCGCAGAAAACGCGACTACAACCAGGAGGTAGATGATGAGCGAGGCAAAGATCACCCATCTTGAGCGCCGGAAAATTGAATCAGGTGTTTTGGTGCCCATAGTGCAGGCCTTTCAACGTGCCATGGGCACTGAACAGGCCAACTGTGTGGCCAAAGAAGTGATTGCCGAACTGGCGCGACAGGACGGCAAGCGTTGGGCCGGAGAGTTTGGCGATGATCTTGCCGCCATCCACCGCGTGGCTCAAATATGGGCGGACGGTGGAGCCCTTGCAATCGAGTGGTTGGGCAGGTCGGATACCCATCTTGATTTTAATGTGACCCGCTGCCGTTATGCAGAACAGTATCAGGAATTGGGTTTACCCGAGTTGGGAGAACTGTTTCACTGCGCCAGGGATTTCGCCATGATGGACGGGTTCAGCAGCAATATTGCGCTTAAACGCAGCCAAACCCTTATGAATGGCGCCGCCTGTTGCGACTTTCGTTTTGCAGCAAAAAAGGGGTGAAAGGCCGTGAAAAATTGATCAATTTCAAGGCCGGAGGAAACAATCAGAAGTCTATCCAGAAGGCAGCGGTGGGCGATAAACGATCAAGAGCCTGACCGGAATATTTGAAACATTCGAAATGTATGTTCCGGTCAGGCTGAGACGTGTGTTTGTTGCTGCGGAAATGCTCGGATGAATGCTGGTCTATTTGAGTGCTGCCAGGGCCTGCTCAATCCGGCCCATACCGGCCTTGATGATGTCGAGCGAAGTGGCAAAGGAGAAACGAATGAAGTCATCCGCGCCAAAGGCTGCGCCCGGTACCGTGGCCACCTGGGCCTCGTCCAGGAAGTAATCGGCCAGGGCAACAGAGCTGTCAATGGTCTTGCCCTGAAAGCTGCGGCCATAGTAGGCGGAGAAGTTCGGGAACACGTAGAAAGCGCCCATGGGCTCCACACAGGTGACACCTTTAATGCCGGTGAGGGCCTGAATAAAAAAGTCACGGCGCGGCAAAAAGGCCTCAAGCATGGTCTGGGGGAAATCCTGCGGCCCGGTCAGGGCGGTGAGGGCGGCATACTGTGACACAGCCACAGGGTTTGAGACCGACTGGCTCTGGATCTTGTTCATTGCCTTGAGCACGGCCAGGGGCCCGGCGCACCAGCCGATGCGCCATCCGGTCATGGAGTACGATTTAGACACGCCGTTGCTGAGAATGGTCTGCTCCTGCAGGCCTGGATCGACCCTAAGGATATGGGGAATGGTACCCTTGGTGTAGACAATATCCTCGTAGATATCATCGGATACGATGAGCCAACCGCGTTCGCGCGCCAACTTGGCCACTGCCTTGAGCGCGCCCTCTGAAAGGATGGAGCCGGTTGGGTTGGAGGGGCTGTTCAACACCAGTACCTTGGTCTTGCTGCCGGCACGCTGGAGCAGGTCGTCCACATGCAGGTCAAAGTTGTTCTCTTCCCGCAGGGGCACAATAACCGGCACCCCGCCGGCCAGTTCTACCATGGGCGGATAGGAGACCCAGTACGGTGCCGGGATCAGCACCTCATCACCGGGATTGATCAGGGCCTGGAAAATATTGTAGAGCCCCTGTTTGCCGCCGCAACTGATCTGAATCTGCTCGGGGTCATAGTTAAGGTCCAGTCTGCTGCGGTAGCGGGCGCATACGGCCTCGCGCAGTTCAACAATGCCGTTGGCTGCGGTGTAGCGGGTGTGCCCCTTGTCGATAGCCTCTTTGCCTGCGGCGCAGATGTGCGGCGGTGTAGGGAAATCCGGCTCGCCCACACTGAAATTAAGGACATCCACACCCGCAGCCTTGAGCTGCTTGGCCTTGGCATTGATGGCCAGGGTGGGGGAGGGGGCGATTTGTGCAACCCGCTGGGCAAGGGTGATTGCTGCTGGCATTGGAGAACTCCAACATTTCGATTGAGGCCGGTTCAACCGGCAGATAAAAAAAGCTACTCAAACGTGTTTTTGTTTTTTTGACAAGAAAAAACAGGCAAGAGGCGGGCTAAAACGCCTTGTTGCCCCGGCCTCAGGGCTCCTGAAAAACCGGGCAGGGCCGTTTGGGATCATAGCTTTGGTAGGCCGGATCTTCAGCGTTGGTATGGCAGTCCAGACAGAGACCGACCCGGAGGATGCGCTTGAGCTCGTCACCGTTAAAGGGGCGCAGATTAGCACGTGAGCCGTATTGCAGCGGCTCACCTTCAATGGTGACAAAATTGTCAAAACCAGGAGTCTGCTCGCCTTCCGGCCCTTTAACGCCCCGTTCAACCGGAGTGAAACTCCACTTGCCGTCTTTTTTCTGCACCGTGCCTTCGCCCAGGCCAATGGTTTTGGGCGAGGCGTGGCAGTCCTTGCAGTCTCTGCCCTTGGCCTGGATGGTGTGCGGGTTGATCGCCGCCATGGTGAAGCGGGTAAAGCCGCCTTCGCTCTTGCCCTCTTCATCGATCAGGGTGATCACATCTTGGCAGCCGGGGGTGACCACCACCACCTCGTCTTCCCACACCGCGAGCATCGGTTTTTCGTAGCGGATATAGGAACGGCCCTCTTCCCACCAGCCAGGGGTATTTTCCAGGGTGAGTTTGTCCAGGTGCTGCTCACGCTTGTCCCTTTTGACATGGCAGCCGTAGCACTGCGGCACCCAGGTTGAGTGGCAGGCCTCGCAGGTAACCCGCTTGTGCACGGGCGCAGCACAGGCCGCCGGGTGCGGTGTTTTGAGCGGTCGCTCGACATTGTCAATTTTTCCGGTAAGGACAAAGGCCCCGTTTTTTTGGCTGACATTGGTCAGTGGCTTACCCTTTCTGCTCATGCCGGGACTGGTACTGTGGCAGCTCTCACAGCTGATTTCCAGTTGATCCTCGTAATGGGCGTAGCTGGTGCCGTCCCCCATGATTTCGTCTCTGGTGTGGCAATCGATGCACACCATATTTTTGACGTGATGGATATCAGGGGCAACAGAGAGATAAAAGCGGTCGCCCGGCAACTGGTGGGAAGACAGGCCGCCTTTTTCGTAGGGCGTGCCGTAGCCTTCGGCCTCAAACACGCCGATATAGGAGAGCCCGATGCGGCCTGAGCGGTTGTGGCAGCGGATGTAGTTGTCTTCCGGCACCTTCTTCACTACTCGCGGATGCGGTTTTTTTTCGGCCTGCAGGGCCTTTTGTTCAGGCGTGCGTTCGGCAAAGACGGTGTCGGTGGTAAAGCCCTCGGGCAGTACATAGTGGCAGGCGGAACAGCCGCCGCCCTTGTCGTTAAAAAAATCCGGCGCGCCGGGCAGATCTCCTTTTTGTTTCCACAGATGGCAGGTGGCGCAGAGCTTGCGGAAGTAGTCTAGGGCTAGCGAGGTCTCGCCGCTTTCTAAAAGCTGTTCCACTGTGATGTCGGCGTCCTGGTGGTCCCGCTCACCCCAGTAGTAGAGCAGGGTGGCGAGGATGCCCCGATTGGTGGCCATGAGCGAGTTCTTTACCTTGGGCGTGTCGGCCGGATGACAACCCTCCACACCGCAGGTCTTCTCCACCACGCGCAGATCGCCGGGGTTGAGCACCATGCCCAGGTGCGCCTTGTCTTTGTTGATGGCGAGCGGATCACCCAGATGACAGGGCGAGCAGCCCACTACCAGGCGGTCGTGCGCGCCATCGAGCTGTTCGTTTTCATGGCAGTTGAGGCACATTTCAATATGCCCCGCCGTGGTGAGTACCACCTGCTGCGGCCGCTCAGTGCGCTGTTCCTTAAGAACAAGGTAGCCGATGAGAAAAATGAGACAGGGGAGAAAGATGAGGGCGGCCAGGAGCCGTCCGGGCCGCATCTTCATGACGGGAAGGGGCAGGGCAGACCCTGGGAGAAAGCAAGGCCGGGCTCGTTCAACGCAGGCCTACACAGGTGTCCGATCAGAGAAAAACGCTGCGCCATAGTCGTGATTATTCGTAAAATCCCTGGATTACCGGCACTCGGCGGCCCAAGCCAAAGGCCTTCCGGCTCACCCTGATGTTCAAAGAAGCCTGTACGCGTTTGTGCTCACTCCGGCGGATACGCCGGATAATATCCCGCACCAGGGCAAGATCCACCTGTTGACCGGCTGCAATAGCCGCAACCGTTTCGCCCTTTTCCAAATAGGCCTGCAAGATTGGGTCGAGCACGGCATAGGGCGGCAGATCATCCTGATCAAGCTGGCCCGGCTTCAGTTCTGCCGTGGGCGGCCTGATGATCGTACTCTGGGGGATGATTGCACCGTTGCGGTTGATCCAGTGGGAAAGCTCATACACCTGGGTTTTGTACACATCGGCGAGCACCGCCAATGCGCCGCACATATCGCCGTACAGGGTGCAGTAGCCGACCGCCACCTCCGACTTGTTGCCCGTGGAGAGCAGCAGACGGTTAAACTTGTTGGCAAGCGCCATGAGGAGATTGCCCCGGATGCGGGCCTGAATGTTCTGTTCCGTCACATCGGAGGGCAGGCCGGTAAAGAAGGGATCCAGGATCTGCGCATAGACGTCCATTGCCGGCTGAATGGGAATGCACTCAAACGCGCAGCCCAGGTTCAGGGCCAGTTGTCTGGCATCTTCTATGGACTGCTCCGAGGTGTAGGGCGAGGGCAGCGCAACACCCAAGAGGTTGTCCGCACCCAGGGCCTGACAGGCCAGGGCTGCGGTAAGGGCCGAATCAATGCCGCCTGAAAGGCCGATAATGGCCTTACTGAAGCCGCTTTTGCGTACATAATCCCTCAGCCCGCAGACCAGCGCGCCGGCCAGGTCGCCGATGTGCTCATCCGGTTGGGAAAAAGCGGGTACATCGGTCTGGACAGGAAAATCCACCACCAGCATGTCTTCGCTAAAACCGGCCGCCTGGGCTCGCATTTCGCCTGTGCTGCTCATGGCAAGCGAATGGCCGTCAAAGACCAGGCTATCTTGCCCGCCAGCCTGATTCACATAGACCAAAGGCAGGTTATAGGTGGTGCAGATGCTCGCGAAAAGTTTTCGACGTTCCTGTCTCTTGCCGAAGTGATAGGGAGATGCGGCAATATTGATGAGTAAATCCGGCACAATCGAGCCCAGCATGAAGTCATCGAGCGGATTGTGGCCATGCTTTTCTTCCTGCCACCAGAGGTCTTCGGAAATGGTGAGGGCGCAGTACAACCGGCCGCAGGCAAAGGTGGCCGCTTCCCGGCCGCCTGCAAAGTGGCGCGTATCGTCAAATACATCGTAGTCAGGCAGGAGTCGTTTATGTGCCTGGGCGAGAATTGTGCCGTTGTGAAGGACAAAAGCGGTATTGTACAGGGATTTCCCCGGCCCATCGGCCTGGCCGAGGCCGCCCAGTACACAGGTCAATTCCTTGATTGTTTGCGTGAATTCGAGCAGTTCGGCTAGTGCACGTTCATGCGCCTCCAGAAAGGAAGCGCGCTCCAAAAGATCCTGCGGCGGATAACCGCATAAGGCAAGTTCCGGAAAAACCGCAAGACTGCACTGTGCCTGGTGGACTCGGGTGAGGGCGTTTGTAATGCTTCGAACATTTCCAGCACAATCACCGACAAGCGGATTTGTCTGGATAAGGGCAATCTTCAAGGGAGAATAACCTGGTGAAACGCACAGTTTATGGAAGGTACAACAAAAAATCCAGCAAAAACGCAGCGCTCAATTCTTGTCGCCTGAGCACCGGTGTTTGGCTGGATAGTCTACAAGCAATAAACCCGACGGAGTTGGCCGTCGGGTTCCGGCACCAAATGCAATTACTGCTTGGTGACGTTGGCGGCAGCCGGGCCCTTGGGCCCGTCAACGATTTCAAACTGAACCTTGTCGCCTTCGTTCAGCGTCTTGAAACCGCTGCCGGCAATGGCGGAATAATGCACGAACACATCTTTTCCTTCTTCCTGCTCGATGAAACCAAACCCCTTGGACTCGTTAAACCACTTCACTGTTCCTTTCAACATCGCTGCCATGTTCTCCTTCTGTGTGACTGTTTACCTGCCATGGAGCACTGGTGTTACAATTCAAGAGGAATGATCTTCAAAAACGTTTCCAACTCAGAACCCACATGGACCATCTGGCGGGCAACTTACCATTCTTATCGTGAAAAACAAGTAAATTGAGCTGTTTTTTTGTCTGAAAGAGTGTTTTTTGCAGCGTTAGTCTGCCGCTCCAGTCTGTTTTATCGCACCAGAGGGGTGGTGGGGCTGGGGCCTCAGCCCCGCCCTTGCCGTGGTTATACAGCGATCCTGCTGTTTTCTTTGAAGAAATATATTCATTTCAAGATCAGCATTGATTATGTTTACAACAGGCAGCTCATAAGAAGACGATAAGAGCTCCTTCAGAAGGAAACTGCACGATACAGCAAATGCTGTAGCACGTATCTATAACTATTGTTGAGGAGAAGAACGGCATGAAAACGTACAATACATCACTTCCGCCTGCACAGCACCATAAGCTGCAGATACGAGATAACCTGGCGCAGGATTATGCCGACATGTATACGCCCAAGGCCTGTGCAGCCCTGGTGTATATGGCCCGCTTCAATGAAGAACAGCACCAGCTCATGGAAAAACGCTTGGCACGGCGTTTGGAACGGATGCGCGGCCAAAAACGGCTTTCTTTTCTCGACCCTGCAAGCCGTATTGCCGGCACGAACATACTCGTGCAGGACGCCCGCGACGGCAAGTTCACCGGTTCAGCCATTCCGGCTGATTTGAAGCGGCAATGGATACAGGGCACCGGCCCTGCGGCCAAACCCAATGCGCCCCTGCGATCCAGCCTGCGCAACGCCGCCTATGCCCTGCTTTCCGGGGCTGATGGCTGGATGTTTGACGGTGAAGATGCCCTGGGCCAGATCAATACCATGTCCTTGGATAATCTGCGCAGTCTTAAACCGGCCATTGCCCGCGACCCGCTCTTCCTTGAGGTGGTTAAAGAGGTGGCAGCCGAGATGAATGCCTGGGCGCGGAGCTTTCTTGGCCGCGAAATCATTGCGAATCCGCACAAACAATTGGAGCAAACCACGGTAATCTACCGGGCGCGCGGCCTGCACCTGGATGACCGACATCTGCGCGTGGACGGCGAGGCCTTTTCCGCATCCATTGCCGATCTCACCCTCTATGTGGTGCACAACTACAAGACTTTAAGCCGCCGGGGCGCCTCCACCGTGCTCTATCTGCCCAAAATACAGACAGCAGAGGAGGCGGCCTTCTGGAATAAACTCTTGAGCGCCCTGGAACTGTATCTGGGCCTGCAGGAGGGCACGATCAAGGTCTATGTGCTGGTGGAACAACTGGAGGCCACCTTCCAGCTGATGGAGATCCGTGCCGCCCTGGGCCTGCACTTTGTCGGCTACAACACCGGCCGCTGGGATTATATCAACAGTGTTGCCGATGCGCTCGCCTGGGACAAAGACTTCATCAACCCCAATATCGAGGCCATCACCATGACCTACGGCTATATGCGCCACTATGAAGACCGGGTGCGGCGGGCGGTGAATACCCCGGATAAGCGCGGCAATTTCGCCCTCTGGCAGGGCGGCATGGAGCCGAACATTCCGGTGGGGTCAGAGCAGGGCGTGGCCGACAGCATGGCCCGGGCCCGGGCAGGCGCGGTGCGCGAGCAGCAAGAAGGGGCCGGCGGCAAATGGGTGGCCCACTGGAAAATGGTGCATATCATCCGCCCGGTTTGGGAGGTGGTGGGGCAGGACAACCAGTTGGGACGCAGCTTTGCGCCCCTTGGCTACAGCGATGCCGATGCCCGCAACCTCATGCAGCTTGAAGAGGCTCCACGCACGGTGCGGGGGGCGCGCAATCTGCTCAGTGTGGCCCTGCAGTATGCCAATGCCTTTGGCCGGGGCCTGCAGGCAGCGGCCCTGAAGGCGGCCGATGATTTCGGCAACGAGGATGTGCTCTATCTTATGGAAGACATGGCCACCGGCGAGATCCGCTTAAGTATCCTCTGGGAGTGGCTGCACAAGGGCGCGTGTTTTACCGAAGCGGATGCAGGAAGCGGGGTGCAGGCGGGTGACGCATTCAGCAAGGATCTTTTCCAGCGGCTTGTGGAGGAGGAGTACGACAAATTGCTGGCAGCCTCCAGCCGGGATGTGCATGCGGACTCAAAAACCACGACCCTGCCCATTGCCCGCGCCCTGTGCGAGGCCTACGTATCGGCAGAGGAGAAACTG
Organism: bacterium; assembly: GCA_030538155.1. Classification (GTDB taxonomy): domain Bacteria; phylum Desulfobacterota; class Desulfobulbia; order Desulfobulbales; family Desulfobulbaceae; genus Desulfobulbus. The sequence continues at coordinate 46,632 of JAUNUN010000016.1, read as the reverse complement.
CCCTGGAGCATTGATTTGCTCAACATCAACTTAAACAACAGCGATCCGGCTTTGGCCCGGGAACGCATCGCCGGCTTTATCACCACCTTCAGGCAGGAGGGTCGCCGCATCACGGAAAACCTGGATACTGTGGCCGGGGCTTGAACCGGCATCTTGTTTTTTAGCTGGCCCCTCGTACCAATACAAAGAACCGCCGGTTGTGAGTCGGCGGTTCTTTTCTTACTCATTTTTTTACTCGTTTTCTTACACCGGGTGGGTCTATTCCGCCGGTACCGGCTTGGGCAGCGAGATGATGCAGGCGTTTTCGCCTTCGCCAAGCCTGGAGTAAATGGCGTTCAGGGCCTGGGTCTCGGTGGCATAGATGTTCTGCTCTCCGCCGATAAAGTTGAACAGGCCCGTGGCCCGCATCACATCCAGCACCTGTTTTTTCAAGCCGGAGAACACCACCTCCACCCCCGACTGCTGCATCTGACCGACCATGTTGTGCATCATCTCCTCGCCCGAGGAATCGATGAAGCTGATCGCATCGCCAACCACTAAAAGGTATTTGATTTCCGGGTGATCTGCTACCGCCCCCAGTACTGCGTCCTGAAAATGGGCGACATTGGCAAAGTAGAGTGCGCCGTCAAAACGGATAGCCACCACCTTGGTGGAAATAACCAGGTAGGGGTTGTTTTTGATATCCCGGAAGCTGCCGTCTTCGTGGCGGCCAAGAATGGCCACCCTGGGCGCCATGGTGCGATAGAGGATGTGGCCGATGGCCAAAAGAGCGCCAATGATGACCCCTTTATCCAGGTGGGGCGCGGCCAGCATGGTGATGACAAAGGTGGACACTGCGATAAAGCCGTCCGCCCGGCTGGCCTTCCAGACCTGCACAAATGCCCTGGGGGTTATCAGACCGGCCACGGCAAAGGCGATGATCACCGCCAGAACCGCCTTGGGCAAGTGGTAGATGTAGGGGGTGAGGAAGAGCAGGGTTATGGCGATAAAAAAGCCGTTAAACACCATGGCAAAACCGGTTTTTGCCCCGGATTGCAGGTTGATGGCCGAACCGGTGAAAGAGCCTGCGGCCGGGTAGGCCTGAAAAAAAGAACCGCCTATGTTGGCCAGGCCCTGCCCGATCAGTTCCTGATTCGGATCAATGCGCTGTTTGGTTGAAGCGGCCATGGCCTTGGCCATGGAAATAGATTCCATGAAAGCCACCAGGGCCATGACCAGGGCAGCGCTCATCAGTTGCAGGATTCCGTTGATGCTGATTGCAGGTATTTGCAATGAAGGCAAGCCGGCGGGTACGGCGCCCACCACTTCGCCGCCGCCGTTGAGCTGTAATTGCCCCCTGCTGACCTTGCTGATATGCCAGAAACGACCGTCGGTCTTGATTTCTTCGGGCACGGCATCCCACTGATAGAAGCGGGCCTGTCCCTGCTCCGGGAGGCTGCGGACAAAATAGATTTTGCGCAGGGTGCGCATACTGGCGCGACTGTCTTTTTCAGCGGCCTCGCTTTCAATATTCAAGAGGCTGATACGGAATTGCAGCTCTGCAATAGTACGTGAGTCTTTATCTTCTTCCGCCTGGCGCAGTTCTGCCGCAAGCGTGGTAATCCTGTTGTTGACCGCATCCATACGCCGCAGCGAGGCATCGTGTTTTTCGACGATTTCCCTGGCAACCGGCGTTGCCACATCGATGATCTGACCGGTGGTCTTGTTCTCAAAGCCAATGAGCATGCTGGTCAGGGTGGTTACCCCGACAACGACCAGCACCCCGGATTTTGACAGAAAGCGAATCTTCTTGACCCCAAGCAGCAAGACCACGGTAAAGGCCGACATTGCCAGCGTGGGCAGATGGGTCAGGGGCAGGTGGCTAAGCATCTCCCAGACATCCATCAGAAAAAAATCGCTGCGCCCCTTGGGAATGCCAAGGAGCATATCGAACTGAGACAGTCCGATAATAAGCGCGGCCGCATTCATGAAGCCGAGAATGACCGGATGGGAGACGAAATTGACGGCATTGCCCAGCTTGACTAGGCCAAGGCCGAGCTGAATGCAGCCCGCCATGAGGGTGAGGAGCAGGACCAGACCGATATAGTCTGCAGAACCCGGCGCTGCCAAGGGGGCGACTGCCGCCGCGGTCATCAAGGAGAGGATGGCCACCGGCCCGGTGGCCAGTTGCCGCGAGGAACCCCAGAGAGCGCCGATAACAGCCGGCACCAGAGCGGTATAGAGGCCGAACTGCAGGGGCAAGCCGGCCAACTGGGCATAGGCCATGGCCTTGGGCACCAAGACTAGGGCGCCGGTAATACCGGCAACGAGATCTGCCCGCAGGATCAGCGGCGAGATGGGGAGCCAGGCGAGAAAGGGAAAGAGACGCAGAATGAGTTTGTTTGTCATGACGCTGTACTGGTAGACTCGGAGGGCTGATCTTCAGCGTCGTCCTGCGCGGTAACCACCAAAACCGCGCAGTGCGCCCGGCCGATAACGTTTTCAGTGACATGACCGAGCAAAAGTTTGCTCAGGCTGGTTTTGCCGGAACCTCCCAGAACAACCATATCAGCCTGCCGTTCCTTTGCCGTTGCCACAATGGTTTGCGCTATCTCACCCGCAACCACCAGGGGCTCGCAGGCAGTGATCTGGCCTTCGGTTCGTGCCTGCTCACAAAACGAGCGCACCAGGCCTTCGGTTTCTTCCCGTTCTTCCTCCTTGTGTAATACCGATAAGATGGTCATCTGCTGAAAGGTCTTGCTTTGGCGGCTCAGGCGGATGGCGATTTGCACGGCTTGTCTGCTGTTGGGAGAATCGTTTACCGCCACCAACACATGGGCCCCGGTTAAGCCGGCTTCACTGGGAACCACCAGAACCTGCGGGAAACCCTGGGTTATTACCTCTGAGGTCATCTTGCCCACCAGACGCGACAAATGACCGGCCTTGCCGTGCCGCCCCATAAGGATCATATCCGCCTGTCGCAGACGGGCCTGTTCCACCACGGTTTTTGCAGGACTGCCGGAACTGACCACCACCACTTCCAGGTCTGCGCTGCTTGCCTGCGCCATGGTTCTGATGTGGTCGAAATAGGGGGACAGCGCCTCCTGGCCCTGGCGGAGGGCGAAATTTGCCGCCTGCAGGGATTCGCTCTTGGCCGGCACCACGTGCAAGACGATCAGTTTTGCCAGGCAGGTTTGGCTGAAGAAAAAGGCCTCCTGCATGGCGCCTTCGCTGAACTGGGAACCATCAGTCGCGAGGAGCAGGGTCTTGACCTGGCCGAGCAGGGTATCGGAAATACATTCCATGGTCACTCCTTGTGTGGGTTGATAGGTATCCATGTGCAGGGCAAAGCGCATTCTGCCGGTTTCCGGCAATGCCTGATAAAATACCTAGTACGCCTGCATCGCCTTTGCCTTGTCTTCTTGATATCATCTTTGATCCGGAAATGAAACAGCTTCCCGGAATCTCCTGCGGCGCACCCGCATGCCGGCCGGCAACAACAAAAAAGGGCGGGAGAAATTCCCGCCCTCACATAATTACCGGGCCTTTTGCCGGAAGACCTGTAACGCTTGATTACGCCCGGTCAAGACAAGGCGTTATCTCGCTTTGAGCACAGGTTGTGCTATTCAATTTCCTCCAGACTCTTGCCGCCGGTGCGTTGACCCCAGAGGAGCAGGGGAAGCAGTGGCAGAAGCAGGAGAAAGGCCACCGAAAACATGACTCCCATGAAACCATAGCCGGCCTGAACCAAGGGGACAACCCGTTGCGACATGGAAACCGAAAGCCGGGCCAGGGCATTAAGAAAGCCGGTGGCAGTGTTGCGCATGCGGGTCGGGTAGGATTCGGCGGTATAGCTGATCAAGACGAATCCCATGGCCATGTTGCCGGCCGTAACCAGGAAACCCATCGTGATCATGAGAACAAGATGCTTGCTTTGGCCGACAAAGCCAAAGGCCACGGCAAAAATTGCAGCCATGAAGGCCAAAAGGAAAAGAGGAATCTTTCTGCCGCCTTTGTCCGAGACCAGAGAAGAAATAAAACAACCGACCGGCACACCGATACTGATGATGATCATGGCGGTCAGGGTTTGTTGTTCACTAAAGCCCAGATCCTTGATCAGCTTGGTGGTCCAGGTGGTAATGAGAAAGGTGGCCGGCGTGGTGGTGATAAAAAGCAGGATCAGAAGCAGGGAGCGTCCGATATAGCGGCGGGTGAACATACCGGTCAGCACCTCAGTCAAGGATGTCTTGGGCGGTACGTTCTGCGCTGCCTCTGAAAGATCAATATCCTTGCCGGTCAGGAAGAAAATGTTTTCTTCCGCCTCCCGCACCCGGCCCTGCGCTACCAGCCATCGCGGGGACTCGCGCAGATATTTGAGGCCAATCAAAAAGGGGATAAAACCCAGGCCGCCGGCATAGAAGATCCAGCGCCAAGAATCCTGATACTCCAAGGCAAGCACCTGGCGGCAGATCAACGCCACCACCGGCACAGCGGTAAAACCGACCGCTGCCACCCGGCCCTGCCAGGTGCCGCGGCTTTCGCAGGGCGCCATTTCGGCGATATAGGCCTGCGAGGTCACCATCATGCTGAAGACACCCAGACCGGTCAGGGCCCTGAAAATGGTGAAAACCCAGAAGTTGTCGGTAAAACCGGTGACTATGGAGGCCCCGGAAAAGATCACGATGGAGGCCAGGAAGGTTTTACGCCTGCCGATGATGTCTGAAACAATGCCGCCAAAAAAACCGCCTGCGGTCATGCCGAGAAAGTACCAGAACAGGATGACCCCGATATCCGTGTTGCTCAGGTTCCAGACCCGGGCCAGTCGGGGAGCGACAAAGCCGAAGTTCCAGTTGTCGAACTGCTCGAAAAAATAGGCCGCCATGATGAGGAAAAAGAGGAGCTGGTGGATGCCCCGCACCGGCAGGCCGTCGAAGTAGTTGTTGGCAAAACGCCCGATTACCCCTGATTTGTCGCCCAATCCGCACGGAGTGGCGTCATTGAGTTCATGCTGCTGCATAGGGTTCTGTGTGTGGTGGATAGTGGTCTTGAATTGGCGGCATGGGGTTCCGCCAGGCCCGGACGGATCAACGGCTTCCATCAAAAATACCTGCCCGGCAACAAGACCGGGCAGGTATGATTTTGGGTCAAAGGGCAGACGGTTCAACCTGTCCTTTGGGTATTACGAGTGCTGCGGCGTCTGCTCAGGGGCAGCAGATGGTAACGCCGGTCTGGTACTTCTTGTCGTTAATGATCAGCTTGATCTTGAAGATGCCCTTGAGGCCCTTCTTGCTGATGTGCATCTTCACGTCGCGGTCGTCCTCTTCCAGGTATGCGCCGGAGCACATGGCCAGGTAGTTGGACTTGGAGGTGTTGACGTAGTAGTTGTGGCTGTTCTCCTCATTCTCCAAGAGAATCATGGCCAGGGTGCCTTTCTCAAAGCGACCGTAGAAGACAAAACGGTCCTCATCTTCCTCGATCCGGATCTGGTGGAAGCTGCTCGGCAGTTCGAATACCTCTTCTACATCGGGCACGGTGCCGAATTCGCCGGTTACTTCCAGCTCGCCCAAGAGCTTGCCTGCGCCCAACTCGATGTTTGCACCTTCGTGGTAGAGCGGCAGTTTTTCAGCGCGGTAGAAGTTGCCTTCGGTCTCCAGTTCGTACAGAACCACGCCGTCTTTTTCTTCAACGGTAATGGAGCGCAGCTCGTGATTGGGGTTGTTCATATCCAGAAACGCGCCCAACTGGTCGGAGGCCTGGCCATTCTCACGGCCGATACCGCCGGAGTGGATCATGTAATGGCCTTCGTCGTAGTATTCCACGTTGCAAATGTAGCCGGAGAAGAATTCCTGACCACGCTCTTTGCCGTATTGCCAAACCTGCTCGATCTCCATCTTGTCGGTGTCGATGCGGTAGCGCACGCCACGGGAGAAGTTCTGCTGGTTCTTGATGTAATTCTCTTTCTTCTTGGCGCGGTACTGGCCGTTGTCAAAGCACATGACATCGCCGTTCGGGGTGATCAGGCAGGCATGTTGCTCGTACTGCCAGTCAAACTTGGAAAGATCGCCCACCGGCTTGAAGAAGTACTTCTTCTGCATGTCTTCGGGCCAGCCTTCGGGATCGCCGATGATCCAGTTCAGTTTGCCGGTATCATAGTCAATATTGATAACCGCATCCTGATGACGACCGGAAAGGGAGATGCTGTTGGTTTTCTTGTCGTACCAGACGGCGTTGTTGTGGAACCAGTCATGGGCATCCTGCGAACCTGAACCAGCCACGTCCTGCGGCAGAATTGTTTTGAAATCCCAGGTTTTGAGGATGTCGCCGGTGTTGCGGTCAATCAGAACCAGCATGTCTTCCACGGTATCACGGCTGAAATCCTGGGTGCAGGCGAGGATGTTGCCGTCTTCCATCTCGAAGTGATCGTGATGGTAGTTGCCGGGCATGCGGTATTCCTTGTAGATCTTGCCCAAAAGGTTGATCTCGATCATGCCGGTGGCGTTATAAGGCATATGGCAGAAACGGCTGGAACCGGTAACGATGTTGCCGTTCTTCATCCGCTTGATGTCGAACATGGTGTTCTCGGTCAGCATCCAGCGGATATCGCCCTTGTAGTCATAGGCGGTGGGCAGGTTCTTGCCGGCCGGGGTCAGGAACATGATATTGTCGCCCAGGTAGTCCATGGACGCCTGGATGTTGATGCAACGGCATACGTCTTCGGGCAGCTTCTCGGTGGTGATGGTCAGGGTCTTGCTCTTGCCGTCGGGAAGGGCAATGGTCACCTTGTTATCGAAATCTTCGTACAGGCCCAGTACCGGCAGATAGTGCTCAGTGGCTGCCGGGAAGGTGTGGGTGATGTTCTCACGCTCGTAGCGCTTGCCGTGCACGGTCAGGGTCGGAGCTACCTTGTCCTTGGTCTTGAACAGCACCAGGGCGCAGAGCGGGTTGATCAGGTACGGGTTAAGAACAACCTGCGGCTCGTCAAAGGTCGGCTGCTTTTTCTCAAAAGCGGCAAGAAACTCCTTCTCGGCAGCGGCCTGCTGGGTGATGAGGTGGTCCTGACTGGTAAAAGTGATTTTGTTACCCATGGTGCTATCCTCCTGATGATGAATATATGGGAAAATATCTTTCCCTCTGTGCTTTAGGCTGAACTCTACATGTGCCGGCCATGCAAGCAGCACCGTCTTACCTGTCTGCCTGCAATGAACCCGAATCAACTGTCATGCACTATAGAGCATCTTTTCCGTACCGTGAACTCGTAAATTTACCTGTTTCTTGATTCTTTCTATCAGTAAAAGTCATGAACGGTATGGAAGAGGACTTGCCTTGTGCTGTCTTGCGTTAAAATGCTTGTGTGCTCAGCAAACATTCAGGCAGGGTGCACGGTTTTGTCTGTCTTAAGAAGGAAATGATGCAGATTCTTTACAATGGCTCGGGCAGCCGGATATTCGCATCCTCAAGGGATGTCATCCGCTTGAGGTGCTCGTGCCGGTCGTCGGGTGTGTTGAGCGCAGCCAGTGCATCGGTCTTCACCGTCTGGCCGGCGATCAGGTGTTTGTCCAGAAATACGGACACGCTTTTACGGCAAATGCTGTCCACTGCCTGCATGGCAAGAAAGCCGGTTCTTGCCCCTGGTCTCGACGGCCACCAGCACGAACGTTTGCCGAGAACCCAAGGCGTCTCCCATTTCGATGAGCTTGGGAAGGCGCTAGATGCTGTCCCGGTGCGCCATAGCCCGGCGGATCTTACGCAAGAAGGTGTTGTTGATTCTGAACAACCACCGGCTGTGCATCACAGTAAGTGAGTGAAAAATGGCTTGATGAGCATCAGCAACGTATTGAGGGCTTCTTTTTGCCGCCTTCGCCTTTGCATCAGGGCACAATCCTGACGAATATCTGAAATATCTGAACGGAGATCTGAAAGCAAAGCATACACTTCACCTTCCTTCCGGAGATCAGGAGGAGCCGGCAAGGAAAACCCGATCGTTCATGAAAACTTTGCAGCGACGACCTGCTCATGTCAGATATTCTTTCAAACACCATCTTGTATGCTATGTCGCCGCTTGATTTCGATATTTGGTCGCCGAAGCATAGCAAGAAAGGAACAAAAAAGGGTTAACTAATTTTTCCAATTAGTTAACCCTTTTTTTACTGGCGCGCCCGGAGGGATTCGAACCCCCGGCCCTCGGATTCGAAGTCCGATGCTCTATCCAGCTGAGCTACGGGCGCAGTGGTGAAAAGATGTAAAAGTTTTCGCGCTTCTCGCTAGGTCGTTAAATTTCCGTAAAGTCTGCCGGTTGTTTGCGCAGGTACTTGATGAATCTGTTCTTGTCGTTGCAGTTGGCGTAGGCGTCTTCGCCGCTGATTTTCTTCTTGGTCAGCAGCTCTTCAATGGCATCGTCCAAGGTCTGCATGCCGTACTTCTTGCCGGTCTGCATGGAAGAGAGGATCTGGTAGGTTTTCGCCTCGCGGATGAGGTTGCGCACCGCAGGCGTACAAATCAGGATTTCCAGGGCCGCTACCCGACCCTTCACATCAATGCGTTTAAACAGGGTCTGCGACACCACTGCCTTGAGTGCATCCGACAAGGTTGAGCGCACCTGCTCCTGCTGATTTGAGGGGAAGATTTCAATGATACGGTCAACCGTCTTCATGGCGTTCATGGTGTGCAGGGTGCCGAAGACCAGGTGACCGGTCATACTGGCCTCCATGGCTAGGGCAATGGTCTCCAGGTCGCGCATTTCGCCCACCAGAATGATATCCGGGTCTTCACGCAGGGCCCCGCGCAGTGCCTCCGCAAAACCCTTGGTATGGGTGCCCACCTCGCGGTGGTTGATGATGCAGTTCTGGCTCTTGTGCACAAACTCGATGGGGTCTTCGATGGTGAGCACGTGGTGCTTGCGGGTGCGGTTGCACTCGTCGATAATGGCGGCAAGGGTGGTCGATTTACCCGAGCCGGTCGGCCCCGTGACCAGTACCAGGCCCTTGGGCAACTGGGCCAAACGCGACACTACCTTGGGCAGGCCAAGCTGCTCGCAGGTGAGGATGGTACTGGGGATTTCGCGGAAGACCGCGCCGATACCATTCTTCTGCTGGAAGAAGTTGCAGCGGTAGCGGGCCAGGCCCGGAATCTCGTAGCCAAAGTCCAGATCGCCGCTCTCCTCGAAGATCTTGATCTTGTCTTCCGGGCAAATTTCGTAGAGCATGCTCTTTAAAGAGTCGTTCTCCAGCACGCGAAACTTCACCCGCTCCATCTCGCCGCGGATGCGCAAGACGGGCTGCTGCCCGGACATCATGTGTAAATCGGAGGCTCCCTCATCGTTCATGAGTTTAAAAAAAGCGTCTATCTGAGCCATAGTTTAAGTCTGCTCCTGAAATTCTTATCTGCCTGTTGTACGGGCTGGGGATAGCCGTCCTGCCGACGCCGTTTCGCCGGCAGTCGGCCGTGCAAGTTCGGCAAGCTCTGCAAGGCTGCGGTGCAGCTGTTCTTTTTGTTCCTCACTGATTGTATGCAATTTAAGAGCCCTGTTCAACCAATAGCGGGCCTCTTTCTCATTCTTTTTTTGCAAGGCGATTTGTGCGCCCAGCCACATGGCTCTGGCATCAAGCCGGTTCAGGCGCAGGCAGTGCCGGAGGGCCTCGGCCGCAGCCGCTATGTTGCCCTGCGTGAAATGGCTCCACGCCAGGATACGCCACAGGGAGGAATCGTTTCGTTTCAGGCGGATTGCCTGGCGGCAGAGGTGCAGCCCCAGTTCCTGTCCTTCGCCGCTGAGCTGGTAGAGCCCGCCCAGATGCCCAAGGCTGACGGCATCCTGGGGTGAGAGTTTCAGTGCCTGCTCAAGGGCAACTAGGGCCTCCCCGGTTTTGCCGCTGCCCTCTAGGGCAAGGCCCAGAAAACGCTGGTACAGGGCGTCTTGCTCGACCGGGGCCGAGGCGGCCCAGCGTGTGAGCGCCTGGAGGGCTTCTTCATACCGACCCTGTTCAAGCTGAAGTTGAACCAGCGGCTTGAGCAGCTCCCTAGGCAAGGTTTCTGCTACCGGAAAAGCGCTGTAGGCCTGTTCCAGGCAGTGCAGGGCCTCGTGGTTTTTGCCCTGGCGCAAAAGGATATAGCCCAGATTGGCCAAGGCCATGTGATTCTCCGCTTCCAGGCTCAGGGCCTGGCGGAAACAGGCTGCAGCCCGGTGCTCCCGGCCATAGGCCGCAAGGGTGACGCCCAGACTGTTGAGCAGGTTGACGTCATCCGGCTTGAGCAGCAAACCCCGTCGGTATTCACGTATGGCCTGGTGGTAATCGCCCTCTTCAAAGAAGAAGTCGCCGCTGACATTGAGGCTGAGATGGTCGAAGACCACCTCTTCACCAGGGCCCAAAAGGGAGGCGTGCAGCAAGGCTTTGAGCCCATTGGCCGGAATGTACTTCTTCACATAGTCCAGACAGGGCCAGCCTGCAATACCGGTAGCAATGCTTGCGCCGGGCAGGGCCTCGTGCAGATGCGCGCGGATACGCCTAGCCTTGTCTGCTGCCTCAACGGGCGAAAGTCCCGGCAGGATGCAAACCAAAGTACGCTCATCTGCAGAGAGCAGTTCAGCCTCTTGCTTGAGTGCCGGCAGTTCGAGGTTGATCAGCCTGCCGTGTTCAGCCGACTCGCCTTCCAGGCGGAAGAAGACCAGGGAAAAGACTTTTTGGCCCCGCCACTGCTGCTGCAGATGCCGGAAGGTGTCGCTTCGGGCCAGGCGGAAGCGCTCGGTGCGCCGTTCGCTCACCCCGGAAACCGAGAAGATGCCGAATGGGCCTTGCTTGTCCATATTGGCCAGGTATTCCTGAAAACCAGCCAGACCGCCTTCACTGAAGATGGCTGCAGCCTGTTCTGCCCCAAGGTGCAAAATCTGTACCCGGCTCAGGCCTTCCTGGCGCAGACGCCGCTGCAGCAGGCGCGCGCTGCCGGCACTTTTTGCGTTTTGTTCCGGCAGCAACGCGGCAAAAAGACCAAAGCCGCAACTAAAGAGGGCTGCGTCCAGGTGCTGATGCAGAAGGGCGGCTGCCTCCGTACAACTGCGCAGGGTTTCGCTGATATTTTTTTTGGCGCAGCCCAGGTGCAAGAGATACAAGGTGCTGTGCTCCTGATGCTGCTGGTCGGGGCCCAGGGCAGAGGCCAGGGCGCGCAGGTTGTACAGGCCGCTTGCGCAGTCGATAAAAGCGGGCCGCAGCAGGGAAAGAAGGTGCAGTACAGGCCCGGCCTGGGCCTCGAGCCATTCGCTGGATATACGTTCTGCCAGAGTGCTGTCTTGGGTGCGGAGCCGCAGGTAGACCCGACTTTCGTGGACTTCGCCTGCTTCGTCTCCTTTCTCGGCAAGAATGAGCGGCAGCAGGAAGCTTTTTTCTTCTTGTACTGTGCTGCCCTCGACCAGCTCTTCTACCTCTTTCATGCCGGCCGGAAAATCGAGTGTCAGCCCTTCTGGAAAGAGACCAGCTATGGCCTCGGCAAAGGGCTGGGCCAGCAGTTCAAAATCCCTTGCCAAGAGCCGGGTATCATTGCCCGCGCAAGGCTGTGTTTCTGTTGCAGCTTCTGTTGCTGTGTTTTCCGGCATAGTCATGACAGGCTCAAGGTTGGGCAAGGGCTTCCTGCAGGCTCCTTACCAGCAGGTTTTCTTCTTCCCGGCTTATGGTGCGCATATCCAGATACAGGCTCTCGTGCTCCATCCTGGCCAAAACCGGCACCGTGACCTCACGCAAGCGTCGCTCCAGTTGGTGGGCTGCCAAGGATTGTGTAGAGTGCGGCTTGCAGACAATGCCCCAACTGGCCAGGTCCTGCGCGGGCAAGGCGCCGCCTCCCACCTGGGAAGCCATACTGCACAGCTCAAGGGTACAAAGGTCTGCAAGTGCTGCCGTGGCTGTTTCCAAAAAACGCTCGCTCCGTTTCTTAACCGAATCCGCCTCTTCGCTGATCATGCGCAGGGTGGGGATAGCGGCAAGGGTCTGTTCTTCATCCAGATACAGGCGCAGGGTCGCCTCCAGGGCGGCCAGGGTCAGCTTGTCGATACGCAGGGCCCGGTTGAGCGGGTTTTTCTGGATACGGCGGATAATTTCCCGCCGTCCCACCAAGATGCCGGCCTGGGGCCCGCCCAAGAGCTTGTCGCCGCTGAAGGTGGCCAAGTCTACGCCGGCGGCAACGGTCTCCTGCACCGTGGGTTCCTTCATCAGGCCAAAGCGGCTCAGGTCGATAAAACAGCCCGAACCCAAATCTTCCATTATCGGCAGGCCATGCTCCCGGCCCAGATTCACCAGTTCCGGCAGGGACACCTCGCCGGTAAAGCCGATAATGCGGAAATTGCTGCAATGCACCTTAAGGAGCAGGGCGGTCTCGTCACTAATGGCGGCCTGATAGTCGGCCGGATGGGTGCGGTTGGTTGCACCCACCTCCACCAGGTGTGCGCCGCTTCTGGTCATGACATCGGGTATGCGAAAGGAGCCGCCGATCTCCACCAACTGGCCCCTGGAAACAATCACTTCCTTACCCTTGGCCAGGGTTTCCAGGGCAATCAGTACTGCCGCCGCATTGTTATTGACCACCAGCGCGGCCTCGGCCCCTGTCAGTTCGCAGAGCAGGGCCTCCACATGGCTGTAGCGAGAGCCGCGTTTGCCTGTTTTCAGGTTCAGTTCCAGATTGGAATAGTTGCAGGCCGTGGTGCTGAGCAGATCCCCCAGCTCGGGCGGCAAAAGCGAGCGGCCCAAGTTGGTGTGGATAATGATGCCGGTCGCATTGATTACCCGCCGCAGGCTGGGCCGGTGGTATTCCTGCACAAAGCGGTGCAGCTCGGCCAACACCAGGGGACGGGTGATCTCGTGCCTGCGTTCGCCGCTTAAGATGGCCTCTCGCAGTTCAGATAAAAAGAGGCGGGAACAGTGGGTCAGTCGTCGGGTAGGGATAGCTTCGGTGTCGGGCCGGCTTTCCAGGTGGGCCAGGCAGTGCTGCACACTGGGCAACGTGCGCAGACCGGCACTGATGACAGCTTGGGATGCAGGGCTGGGAGAACTCAAGGTATGGCCGCCAAGTTATGAAAAAAATGCATTGTTGCGGGAATGCCGCAAAATTTCAACCATGATCAGGAACAACTATACCAGGCGCTTGCTCATCCGGCCATTGTTCCCGAGCAAAAGGACTCAACTCCGTATGCGTGTCTGCTGCCCCGGCTCTGCAGTACTCCTTGCAACAGGCCCCGGCGGAGCAGCCGGCCGGTTTTCGCCGCCATAATACGTGTTGTAAGTGTTGTGAGCGTTGAGCCGGTGCCTATCCATCAGATCGTTGATGTGCAGCATCAGCGCCTGCATGGGCTTGGGCGCACCTTTATAGGAGCAGCGGCGTATGCTGTCGCCATGGCTGAAGGCCGTCACCGCAAGGTTTATCTCCTCAAGCGGCAGGAACAGATTTTTTTTGAGCCCACGCAAAAAGAGCATGCTCACCAGAAAGGCCGCACTCGCCATGAAGACCACGGCCCAGGCCCCGCCAAGGCCGAGCTCTTGCGCGCGCAGATCCGACCTGTGCATGGCGCTGCGGTTGCTGCGGCCAAGCTCTGCAATCGCCTCTACGGTTTCCCGTTTGGCCGCACGCTCACCGGCAAGGGCAGGTTGATGAAACTTTGCGATGCGCGCCAGGAGCTCCGTCTCCTCTTGTTCGGTAATGTTTTTTTCGGCTCGCTCAAGCGCCGCTTGAAAGGCCTGCCGCGCAGAGGCATCAGCAGCCCCTTCACCCGTCAGCCCCAAGATGGCCAGCATCTCCTCACTTGCCTCAAGGGAGAGCACATTGCGGGCAATGATTACCTCGATGGCCGGGGCCATGCGCATGAAAATCCAGATGGAACCAAAGGCCATGAGCAGGTTTAAGAGGATGAGCGCCCATGCGCCGAATTTTACCGCTTGCGAAGGCATTATTTTTGAAACTCCCTGGACAGTTTGGTGATGGCAAAATCGCTGGAAACAATCACCAGGTTGTCTCCGGCCAAAAGCGGTTGATCCGGGCTGGGTACTACGATGCGCGGCGGCTGCCCCCTGCGGATGCCCACCACCATAACGCCGAAACGTTTGGGCAACTCCAGCTCGATCAGGTTCTTGCCGATCATGGCCGGCATGATGCGGATTTCGGTGAGCAGGAGATCATCGCCCAAGGTGGTGTCGGCAATGACGTCGCGGTGGAGCAGGCGGTTGGCGAAGCGTTTGCCGAACTCCTGCTCCGGGTTGACCACCTGGTGCGCGCCCACCAGTTGCAAAATGCGCTGGTGCATCTTGTCGTTGGCGCGGGCAATCACCAAGGGCGCGCCCATCTGCCGCAAGAGTGTCGTGCAGATAATGGAAGATTCCTTGGAATCATCGCCGATGGCGCAGACCGCCGCATCCCGCTGTCTGGGCTCCAGCCGGGCCAGTTCGGTTTCATCGGTGGCGTCGATGGTCACCGCTTCGGTGACAAAGGCGCTCGCCTCTTCAACCAAAGTTCTTCTTCTGTCTGCAGCCAACACCTCCACCCCGCGTTCCGACAGGGTGGCCGCCAGCGACATGCCGAATTGGCCGAGTCCGATGATGAGTATTTGCTGCGCCATGGGCTGATTTCTTGTTTTGATTGTAGGTTGATTCCGGCTCCAGATTTTTTTGATACCGCCGCGTGAGAGTGGTTGGAAAATTTAGATAAGAAGAACCGGAATTACGTGATGGCAATGCGTTCCACCGGATAGCGCGCCCCGGACACCTCTTCCTCATCATTGAGCAGCATGAACAGGGTGACCGGGCCGATACGGCCGATGAACATGGTTAGGATGATGATCACCTTGCCGATTTCATCCAGCATCGGGGTTGCGCCAATGGTCAGGCCCACCGTGGCCAGGGCCGAGGTGGCCTCGAAGATCAGGGCCGGAGCGCTGATACGCTGGGTGATCGCCAGCATCAGCACCACCACAAACCAGACCAGAAGGCCGGCCATGGTCACGGTCACGGCCCGGAAGACCGTGCCGGGGTGGATGCGCCTGTGCTGCACCACCAGATACTTTTTATCGCTGATGCCGGCCCAAAAGGTGAGCACCAGAATGGCCAGGGTGGTGGTCTTGATGCCGCCCGCCGTGCCGCCCGGGCTGCCGCCGATGAACATCAGCGCCGGCATGATCAGCAGGGTAGGGGCCGCAACCCCACCCAGCTCAACGGAGTTGAAGCCGGCGGTGCGCAGGGTAACGGATTGCAGCCAGGCATTGTGCAGCTTGTCGCCGAAAGAAAGCCCGCCCAGCACACCATGCCATTCAAAAGCCAGGAGAAAAAAGAAGCCCGTAGCCAGCAGGCCCACCGTAATGGTCAGGGCGATGCGCGCGGCAATGGGCACGGTTTTTCCGCTGAGCCACCTGGGAATAAGGATGCTGGTTGCCGGGGCAAGTCCGCCCAGGATAATGAGCGCGGCCACCGTGTGCAGCACCACCGGATTGTGCTGGTAGGCAATGAGGTTGTTGCTCTGCAAGCCAAAACCGGCGTTACAGAAGGCGGAAACAGCCGTGAACACACCTTCCCATAAAGCCGATCCCAGCGTTTTACCTTCAAAAAGAAAGGCAGCACTCAGCAGCAGCGCACCTGCGCCTTCAAAGAGAAAGGTGCATTTGAGGATCAGCGCAAGGGACTCGATAAGATCGTGGTGGCTGCTCGCCGTCATGCCGGCGACCAGGCGTTCATGGCGCAGGCTCAGGCGGCGGCCCAGCACGTGCAAGGCAATGGTGGTGATGCTCATAATGCCCAGGCCGCCCAGTTGAATGAGGACCAGGATAAAGACATGGCCTGTGGTGGTAAAATCTTTGGCCGTGTCCAGCACCACCAGCCCGGTAACGCACACTGCGCTCACCGCTGTAAAGGCGGCATCGATCGGCGCTATGTTGCCTGTGCCCGCAAGCGGCAGAAGAAGAAGCGATCCGGCCAGACAGAGGAGAAAGAAGGTGGTGACCAGCACGCGCGCGGGCTGGCGGAGCAGGAAGAGCCACCACTGCTCTTCATCCGCGTTCGCACCGGGCGGCAAGGAAACCAGGATGAAAAGGTTGAACAGAAGCACCGCGCCGTCCAAAAGCAGCAAGGGTGGGGCAGAGGCAAGCGCGCCGCTGATCGCCGCAAGCCCTCCAAGGCCGAGCGCGCTGCGCCACCAGATGCCTTGCCTAAGTGCCCAATCAAGATAGAGCGTCTGGCTGATCAGGGCGCAGGCAACAAGAACAGAAAATTGGGGCCAGGGGCTGCAAGTTCAAGCAAAGGGATGCCAACGACCAAGATGGAGGCGGTCCAGGCGGCCCAGCGGGCGCGGCGCAGACGGCGCGCAGTGTTCTTTTCCTCTCTTGCTCCAGGTTGCGGCGTCCAGTCGAGAACCAGCGCGCCAAGGGCAATCAGACCGGTTGAACCGGCTAGGGCCGCAAAAGGGTTGCCGGCTATGGCAGCGAACGAGGCGGCAAAGGCGGCACAGAGCGCGGTAATCCCGAAAATATTGCCCAGACCAGGCCTATATTCGATGTTCAGCGCGCACAAGAGGCAGCAGCCTGTGGCCAATGCTGCCAGGGCAAAGCGCAGGCCTGTTGAAAGCAGCACGCCCGCTGTGCCCAGGTAGGGCAGGAGCAAGGGAATGGGGCAGAGCACCATAGGCATGCCGACCAACCCAGCCTGCCGAAGACCGCTTTGCCCGTTTATCCGGCTCGTCCGGCTGGGCTTGTTTTGAGGGATTGTGGGGGGTGTCATGCAGGGGGTGGCTTGTGCGCAGGCAGTGGAAACAACATAGGTGCCGGTTCAAGTGGAATTTTGAATTCGCCAACCGGTGCGGCAGCGGGGCGCTAGTATACACCCTCTCTTTGAAAAGAGGTAATGCTCCCTGCGCTGTTCAGTATTATAATCCGACCATTCCCTAATCTAGGGCGCTGATCCATGGCGACCTGCAACCGAGGTAAAACTATGGGGGCAACAACAATGAAGGTTCGTATGCGAATGCTGATGCTTGGCGTGGCGACTCTTGGGTGTTCATTTTTCCTGGCAGGGCCGGTCCAGGCCAGTACCAGCATCATTGTGGATGAACCGGGTTTTTACGGCCGGCTGGATCTGGGCGGCTATCCTTCACCGCGCCTGCTCTATCCTGAGGCGATCATCATAGACAGGGTTGGAGCACCGCCACCGCCCGCCTATCTGTGCGTGCCGCCCGGTCATGCCAAAAAATGGGCCAAACACTGCCACCGCTACAATGCCTGCGGCCAGCCGGTCTATTTTGTTGATGATGACTGGTATCAGAATGTGTACGTGCCCCGCTACCGCGAAATTCACGGCAAACCCGGCCCCATACGAGTACAGCCCAAGCCTATGGCCGATGAAATGCGGGAGGTGAAGGTGAAGGAAGAGAGGCGGGCAATAAAGCAGAATAGCCCGCGCCAGGAGGTTAGGGTCAAGGAGGTGCGCAACAAGAGCGGTAACAGCGGCAATGGCGGCAATGGCAACAACGGCAAGAATGTCAGGGCCGGCAAGGCCGATAAGGCTAACAAGGGAAACCCTGGTCAAGGCAATCCCGGTAAAGGCAACTCCGGCAAAGGGAACGGCAAGGGGCCGAACAAATAACCCGGTAAGGTATGGCTTGCTCTTAGCCGATCCAGCCGCAAATCGTGTAATGAACAAGGCAGCCGACCCTCGGGCAGGCTGCCTTTCTTGTCTCTGAATCCTCTCTGAACAGACGGCGCAGGGTACGCGCCCCTGCTGCGGTTTAAGCCTCAAGAAGAGCCGCCGCTTTTAGCCGCTTGCATTTGAGTTGAACTGCGGATCACAGTTCCCGTTTCAGGCTGTAGGAAGGCTGCCGACCATAGCCATGGAGCATGAGCTGGTATTCCTTGCCCTCGCCCTTGCTGATTTCCAGCAGGGCAAACTGGTTGTCTTCTTTTTTGTCAAAGCCTTCGGTATTGCTGGTGGCTTCCCAGGTGCGATAGTCGTTCACACCCACATTGCCGTGCAAAACGATGTAGTGGATGCCCTTGATGTTGGAGTAACCGCCCTGATGGTCATGACCTGAAATAACCGCCAGTACCTGACCATCCTCCTCAAGCACCTTGCGCACCTCGGCGGCGTTTTTGATGGTGTGATCCTGATCATCAACCCGGTCCAGGTTTTGATGGGTAAAAACCACAGTGGGCATGTCCGCCTTTTTCAGATCTTCGCGCAGCCATTCAATTTCCTGCGGCGGCACAAAGGTGTCCTTCCAGGTCCAGAAGCTGTCCTCAGGCGTGTTCATGTCATAGGGGCGATGCGGCTGCTGCGGGGTGTAGTCGGCATCCAGAACCACAAAATGCACGCCGCCCGCATCCCAGGAGTAATAGGTCTGCCCCTTTTCGATACCGGTATTGGTAATGGAAGAAAGAAATACCTCACGGGTCAGGTTGTCAAACTCGTGGTTGCCCAAGACATGGTAGGTGGGGCCGTTAAACGAGGTGAATATTTTCTCCACCTGTGCCAGGTTTTGTGCCGGATCAGTGCCTTCAGCCAGGGTATCGACCATATCCCCGAGTTCGATGATAAAGGCCGGTTTTTCTGCGGCCATGGTGTCCATAAAGACCTGGAGTTTATCTAGAGAGGCCGAGTACTTGCGGGTTGCGCTGTCGGCCTTGCTGGTGTGGTGGATGTCGGTGATAATCCCGGCCCTGACCATACGGGCTGCTTCGGCTGCCGGGCTGACGGCAGGCAGAACCATGGCGGCACTGCCAAGGGCGCAAAGCGCGTACACTGCGGTTTTGTTCATTTTTTTCTCCTCTTTTTGAGATGCGTTTTTGCTGGTGTGCCCGCCGGATTGTCCGACCGGGCTTTGCACGCGCATCTTAGCAAAACAAGGATTACTGCTGTGTTGGACTTGGAATAGGACACGGTTAAGAATGTGGGGCCTGCGCTACCGCACTTGGGCGAATCAGGCAGGGTGGGGTGGCCGATACAGTAAGTAGACTGAATAGTCGGGTCGATTTTCTGCTATTTCAATTCTATCGTTCCCATGCTCCGGCGTGGGAACGCAAACCCGGGCGCTCCTGCGCCCTTTTCCACATCGCCCAGATGTGCCGGCAGCATTTTTATCGCTCCTACGCTGGAACGTAGAGCGATGTTGAAGTGGTCGGTTCAATTTTTTCGTTATTTCATCTTGTTACGTAAATCTTTCTGGGCCTGCAAATAATATTTGACTTTATATGTCGACAAGGTTAAACATGTAAACATGAAAACACAGTACACCCAAGTGCTGCCGCCGGAATGGCAGCCCATGTCCCAAGTCTTCACCGCCCTGGGCGAAGAACACCGGCAGCGTATCCTGCTCCTCTTTGAAAAAGACGAGGAGCTCAATGTCAGCCAGATTGCAGCGGTTTCCACCCTGTCGCGCCCCACGGTGTCGCATCACCTGAAGATTCTGCGCCAGGCCGAAATCCTGATTGCAGAAAAAAGGGGCAAGGAGGTGTGGTACCGCATCAACACCGCCTACCTTGCCGAGGTGCTTGGTAATGCGCTGGCCTATGTGCAGGCCCTGTCGTAATGTTTTTTGGTCTTTTTTTACCTTTTCATGTCGATAAGATTAAACCTGTAAACCTGTAACGTCCTCAGCTTATGAACGCCTCAGCCGACACTCCTTTTCTCTACCGTTTCCCTGTTCTTTACCGCTGCCTTAAGGCCGTACTCCGTGTGCTCTGCCGGGTACTCTTCCGGGTGGAGGTGCACAACCACAATCAGGAGATCCCGCAAGACAGGCTCCTCATCATCAGTAACCATCAATCCTTTTTAGATGGCCTGCTCTTGGGCCTCTTCCTGCCGCTCGACCCGGTCTTTGTCATCAACACGAGTATTGCCCAGCAGCGCATCTTCCGCCTGCTGCTGCTCTTTGTGGATCACGTCACTGTGGACACCGCCAGTCCCATGGCCATGAAGCGGGTAATCGGCCTGATCGGTCGGGGCAGGCCGGTGGTCATCTTTCCGGAAGGCAGAATCACTATTACCGGCAGCCTGATGAAGGTCTACGAAGGCCCGGCCTTTGTGGCGGCCAAAACCGGGGCAGCGGTGCTGCCGGTATCCTTGCAGGGGCCGTCCCACAGCTATTTCTCGCGTATGGCCGCCTGGTATCCGCACCAGCTTTTGCCGAAAATCCATATCCACCTGCATGCGCTGCGCCATATCAGCATGCCCGAGGCCCGCCGCGCCAAGGAACGCCGTCGCCTGGCCGGGCAGAAGATGCAGCGCATCATGCAGGAGATGATGTTTGCAAGCCGCAGGCCACAAACTCTGTTCAACGCCCTCTGCGCTGCGGTCCGCCTGCACGGCAAAAAGAAGCCGATACTTGAAGACATCAGCCGCAAATCCTTCACCTATGGCGATGTGCTCAAAATGGCCCTGGTCCTGGGTCGTGCCCTGGAGCGCCACACCAGTCCCGGCGAGCATGTGGGTCTGCTTTTCCCTAATATGGCGGTCAGCCTGGGCGTTTTCTTCGGCCTGAGCGCACGCGGCCGCATTCCGGCCATGCTCAACTACACCAGCGGCAGCGCGGGCCTGCAATCCGCCTGCAATGCCGCCGAGATCCGCACCATCATCTCCTCACGCGCCTTTGTGGCCCAGGCCAAGCTGGAAAAGAAAATCGAAGCACTAACGAAAACAGGTAACACAGACGGCCTGCGCATTCTCTATCTGGAAGATCTAAGGGAAGAAATATCCCTTTCCGACAAACTCTGGTACCTGTTCTACGCCCGCCTGCAACCGGCCGCCTTTTCCGTCTGTCACGATCCGGAACAGGCGGCGGTGGTGCTCTTCACCTCCGGTTCGGAAGGCGCGGCCAAGGGCGTGGTGCTCGCCCATCGGGCCATCATGGCCAATATTAACCAAGTTCTGGCGGTGATTGATTTCTCCGCCCGCGACAAGGTCTTCAACGCCCTGCCCATGTTCCATTCCTTCGGCCTCACCGCAGGCATCCTTTTGCCGGTGCTCACCGGGGCCGGGCTCTTTTTGTATCCCACGCCCTTGCACTACCGCATCATTCCGGAACTGGTCTACGACCGCAACTGCAGCATCCTCTTCGGCACCTCCACCTTTCTGGCGCATTATGCCCGTTTCGCCCATCCCTACGATTTCCACAGCCTGCGCTATGTGGTTGCCGGTGCCGAAAAACTGGCCCAGGCCGTAAAAGAGCTGTGGCTGGAGAAGTTCGGCCTGCGCATTTTCGAGGGCTACGGTGCAACCGAAACCGCGCCGGTGCTGTCGGTGAACACGCCCATGGCCTATCGCAGCGGCAGCGTGGGCCGACTCTTGCCCGGCATCGAGGCGGCCATCGAAACCATTGCCGGTATCGAGCGCGGCGGGGTTTTGCACGTGCGGGGGGCCAATATCATGAACGGTTATCTGCGCGAAGAACTGCCCGGTGTGCTGGAACCGCCGGAATCCTCCATGGGCAAGGGCTGGTACAGCACCGGCGATGTGGTGGAACAGGATGAGGCAGGCTTCTTGTACGTGGTGGGCCGGGTTAAGCGCTTTGCCAAGATCGCCGGAGAGATGATCGGCCTTGAGGCTATTGAAAAGGTGATTGCCCAGGCCGCGCCGCAGTACAGCCATGCCATCATTACCCGGCAGGATGCGAGTAAGGGTGAAAGCCTGATTCTTTTTACCACCGATCCGGCCCTGAACCGAGATTTTATCCTGCAAACCTTCAAGGCCGCAGGAGTGCAGGAACTGGCCGTGCCCCGGCGCATCGTCAACACCGAAAACCTGCCGCTTTTGGGTACCGGCAAGACGGATTATCCGGCCCTGCAGAAGCTGGCGGAAGATATATAAATCCTATCCTGCTCATATCACGAATTTTTAGGTATAAAAGACCACCATGCACTCACAGTTCAGCCTGCTTAAAAAACGGCGCTTTGCCCCCTTTTTCATCACCCAGTTTCTGGGTGCCTTTAACGATAACCTCTTCAAAAACGCCCTGGTGGTGCTGCTCACCTTTCAGGCCGCCAGTTGGACTTCGCTTAAAATCGAAACCCTGGGCAACCTGGCTGCCGGTATCTTCATCCTGCCCTTTTTCCTCTTTTCGGCCAGCGCAGGCCAATTGGCCGACAAGTTCGACAAGGCCATGCTGGCCCGCCTGGTCAAGATTTTGGAGATGGGCATTATGGCGGTGGCAGGTCTTGGTTTTTATCTGCATAGTTTTTGGCTGCTCATGGCAGCACTTTTCTTGCTCGGCTGCCATTCCGCCCTGTTTGGCCCGGTGAAGTACGCCATCTTGCCGCAGCACCTGCGTGAAGATGAACTGGTCGGCGGCAATGCCCTTATCGAGGCGGGCACCTTTATCTCCATTTTACTGGGCACCTTGGCGGGCGGGGTATTGGCCGGAACCATTGCCCATCCTATCTGGATAGCAGCGGGCGCATTTCTCATCGCCCTTTTGGGTTATGGCGCAAGCCGCCTCATTCCCGCAGCCCCGCCCCCTGCGCCGGATCTGCGTATCAATCCCAACCCCTTTACTGAAACCTGGCGCAACATCCAGTTTGCCCGCGAGAACCGAAGCGTTTTTCTGTCCATCTTGGGCATCTCCTGGTTCTGGCTCTATGGGGCTATCTTTTTGGCGCAATTTCCAGCTTATGCGAGAAATGTCCTCGGCGGCACCGAAATGGCGGTTACGCTGCTCCTGGCGGTATTTACCTTGGGCATCGGCGTGGGTTCGCTCCTCTGTGAGCGCCTTTCCGGGAAACAGGTGGAAATAGGACTGGTGCCGCTGGGTTCCATCGGCCTTACTCTTTTTGGTTTGGACTTGACCTTTGCCTCGCCCGCATCAGTCAGCCCATCCACCGGTCTTCTCGCCCTGGTGGCCCAGCCCTGGATGTGGCGCATCCTCCTTGATTTGCTCTTCATCGGCGTGTTCGGCGGGTTTTTTATCGTGCCGCTCTACACCCTGGTGCAGCTTCGCAGTTCCCAGGCACACCGCGCCCGCATCATCGCGGCCAACAACATCGTCAACGCGCTCTTCATGGTGCTGGGTTCGGCTGCAGCCGCGCTGCTTTTGGCCAGGGGGATGAGCATTCCAGCACTCTTTGGCCTCTGCGCCCTGTGGAATGGCCTGGTGGCGCTCTATATCTACCTGCTCGTGCCGGAATTTCTGCTGCGCTTCATCGCTTGGATGCTGGTGCGCACCGTCTACCGGGTAGATAAATCAGGGCTTGAACATATCCCGGTCCAGGGAGAGGGTGGCCTTTTGCTGTGCAGGCAACGAGGCTGGTTGCAGGGGCTTATTGTGATAAGCACCTTCCGGCAGCCCCTGCATTTTGTGGTGGACAGGCATCTCTTTAAAAGGCCGATTTTGGGGAGATTGCTGCGCCGTTCCGGAGCTATTGCCGCAGATTGGGATAGAGAGGCCGTCTGGCCCGCCCTGCAGGATGAGCTTGCTCAACGATTGAACCGGGGCGAACTGGTCGCCCTGATTGTAGAGCCGCAGGATGCCGTACTTGTCCCACAGCGTTTTATTGAAGGCTTATTTGATAGGCTTCGAGATATGCCGACACCGGCAAAAAAGGTACTGACCGTGACCGTGCACAAGATGGCGACAAAGAGGGAAGGGAACGATGCGCAGAAACAAGCGGCGAACGCCTCGGCCCGCCCACCGCACTTTGTCCTGCAGATCAGCGCGATGCAGGCTGATGCCCTGTTCTATGTAGGCATAGCTGAGGAAATGGAGGGTTTAGAATAGGGGAAAAATTGCTGTTGTATTGAAGGGCTGCAGTGCTGCGGAACTCGCAAAGGCGGCCCCGAACGTTAACCTGAATCCGTGAGACTGATGCAATAAATGATGCTTATCTCACGGATTTTATGTGGTTATCAAGATGGCCAAAAATTTCACACACTGGGTGAATTTTTTTGATTAGAAAAAACCAATTACAATCAAACGATTACATCAAAAAACGCCCATTATTTTCACGGATTCAGGGTTAAGTTAGGGGCTTTATGAATTTTTGTAAAAACGATTTGCTTTTATTGTCTATTTTGTTCAAATTTATCTAACCTGTCTTTAATGCATTGGATAAGTATATTGTAATTTGGTCTCAATCCAGATACATCTAGCGTGAAAGGTCTTTTTCTTTCTGAGGAATAAATTAACAAAAAAAAAGGGCTCCTACCGGCATAATTAATCTTAAATCCGTTTATATTTTTGAATGCAAATATTTTTTTACTAAAAATTCCGTTGTAAACAATGTTTTGATCTGAAATTTGGAACCTGAATGAAGGGCTTAGAAAGCGTATTAAACAATGTGCAAGGTAGTAAGGGCCAGGTATTCCAAGTAGAATAATTAGAATAATACCTGAAATTCCATCTGTGTATTTCCCATAAATTATATCTTGTATTCCAGATGCAAATATTAACACTATCAATGCACATGCAATGCTCATTACAAAGTAACCGAACCTACCGTACAAGGATGTGGTAAATATTTTTTGATCTTTCATCGAGTGTCGATTTCAAACGATAATCTGATCTACTGTGGCCGGGGTACCGAACCAGAAAGAATGCGAACTTGCTACGTTTATACCATATAACGGCAACCCATGCCCCTGGTACTCACAAACAAATAGCCCGCTTTCTGCCACCAATAAGGAAGCGGCATTTCTTTATTTTCTCCGATGTTTTCGCTCCATTGCAAGCAAAGTTTCCTTCATAGCCAATCCGCCGCCAAAGCCGGTGAGGCTGCCGGATGCGCCGATGAGTCGGTGGCAGGGGATGATGATGCCGATCGGGTTGACATGGGCGGCCCCGCCTACGGCCCTGGCCTTGTTGCGGTTGCCGATTTTGGCTGCAAGTTCGCCATAGCTCATGGTTTCTCCGTAGGGGATGGCCAAAAGCCCTTGCCAGACCTGGCGTTGAAAGGCAGTGCCGCCATAGGAAAGTGGCAGATCGAATTGGAAGAGGCGGCCATTGAGATAGGCGAGGACTTGCCTGGCTGCCTCCTGCAAAAGTGGTGAAGCGGTTTCAGGTGCTGTAGATGTTGCTAATGTTGTGACTCCTGCACCTTCAACCGAGCCGGCACGGCTAATTAGCCCTTCCTGTTCTGCTTCTTCGGGGAAGAGTAGGGAAGAGAGCCCGGCGTCATCGGCCTTGAGGGTAAAGGTGCCCAAGCGGGTGGGCAGGTACAGGGTGGTGGTGGGCATGGGGCCTCCTGTTGTTCTTCCATTGACAAATCAGAGCCTTCAAAGCGATCAACGTCTCATCTGTATCGATTGCAGGAGCAGTCCGCATAACTTCGCAAGCCACGCTGCGCTGCACTGCCTTTGCTCTTGAAGCATTGCCGCTGATTTGCAAAAAGAATTATACCACGCCGAGCACATCTACCGCATCAGCATAATTTCGCACTATCTGCAGCAACCGTTCTTCAAAGGCGCATTGCAGGCCCAGCACCAGGCCGGCCTGGGCCTCCAGCTTCTGCATGTCTGCTGAAGCAGTTTTCTCTTTTAGATGCCCGCAGTAGTAGTTGAGGCAGAAAATCGGTTTAACCGGAAAGATGCAGCCGCTTGCAGCCAAGAAACAGCAGGCGTCGTGGCCCAGGGCCGCATGGTTGTGCAGGCTCAGCTCGATGCCGAGCAGGCGGTTGAGTACCATCAGCACCACATCACAGTTGGCGGCCATATAGGCGCTGCAACAGCCGCCAAAAGACCTGGCCGCGCAGCCGCTGCAGGCTTTTCCCATATCTAAATCCCGCATCCGGCGGGCGAGTGCCTCCGCCTCTTGCCGCAACTGCGGCAACAGGGCATAAAGCGGCTCTGCGAGTTCCGGCTTTTTCTCCAGCCAGGCCACAATTGCCTCTGCCCGCCTCACCTGTTCTTGTGGGCTGCCCTGGTAGAGCAGGGTCGGCATGTCTTGAATCCTCAATACAACAGTGGAACTACTCACAGCGTACTGGCCTCCTGCATGAAAGCCTTCCAAATGGGGGCTGCAGTGGTGCCGCCGCCTTCTCCCGGGCCGAGCGATTCGCTGTGGTCGTGGCCAACCCAAACCCCGGCGGTAAAACCGGGAATGGAGCCGACAAACCAGGCATCGGCATTGTTATCGGTGGTGCCGGTCTTGCCGCCGGCCCCCTTGATGCCTGCGGCCTGTTTGCCGGTGCCGCGCTGCACCACTTCAATAAGAGACTGCTGCAGCCATTTGGCATGTTCCGGCGCAATGGCCTTTTCCAAAGGGGCTTGGGGCCAGGGCCGTACCCGGCCGCTTGCCTCGCGCACACTGGTGATGGCCACCGGCGCATGCAGCAGACCATCGTTGGCAAAGGCGGTGTAGGCGCAGGTCAGTTCCAGTAGCGACATTGGCGATGAGCCCAGGGCCAAGCTGTAATCCTCCTGCAACTTGGCCTTGATGCCCAAGTGCCCGGCAGTTTTCAGAAGCGGTGCAAAACCGGTTTGCATGAGCAGGCGCACCGCGCCGACATTACTGGAAAAAACCAGGGAATTGCGCAGGCTGATATTGCCGCGGTACTTGTCGCCGAAGTTTTTCGGCTTCCACAGGCTGCCGTTTTCCTGCTTGAGCGCCAGGGGGCGGTCGGCCAGGGTGGCATCCGGGGCAACACCCTGTTCGAGTGCCGCCGCATAGAGCACGGGCTTGAAGGCCGAGCCCGGCTGGCGCAGGGCCTGCACGGCCCGGTTGAACTGGTTTTGGGTAAAGTCGGTGCCGCCGATCATGGCGGCAATGCGGCCGCTGTAGGTATCAAGGGCCAAGAGGGCAGCCTGGGGCGCTTTTCTGCTGGGCTGGCGCTGGGCCACCTTGTCCACCCCCTGCAAAAGGGCGCGCATGGCTGCCTCTTGTAGGCGGCCATCCACACTGGTTGAAACCTGCAGGCCGCCGTTTAAAATCTCGTTGGTGCTGTAGCGCTCTGCCAGCCGGCTGCGGATGTAGAGGGCAAAAAAGCCGTTGAGCGGCCGTTTCCAGCGGTTGATCAGGGCCAGCTCGCGGTTGTAGGCCTGGTGTGCCTCAACGGTTGTGATAATGCCCTCTTCCACCATGCGGTTGAGCACGTAGCGCTGCCTGCCCTTGGCGGCCTGAAAATTTTTCAGGGGCGAATAGTTGCTGGGCGACTGGGGCAGCCCGGCAAGCAGGCTGATTTCCGCCAGATCAAGATCGCGCGCATGCTTACCGAAATAGGTGAGGGCCGCGGCCTCAACCCCGTAGGCACCTTCGCCCAGATAGATTTCGTTGAGGTAGATGGATAAAATGTCTTCTTTAGTCAGCGCGGTTTCCAGGCGATAGGAAAGGAAAGCCTCGGTGAGTTTGCGGCTGTAGGTCTTTTCCCGGCCGAGCATAAGGGCTCTGGTCACCTGCTGGGTGATGGTGGAGCCGCCCTGGCTGCGGCTTCTGGAGAGAATGTTGTTGATGGCCGCGCGCGCAATCGACCAGCCGTCCACGCCGCCGTGCTCCCAAAAGCGGCCGTCTTCGGCGGCGACAAAGGCCTTGGGTAGAAGCGGCGGCAGATCTGCATAGGGCAGCACCAGCCGGAATTCCCGGGCCAGCACATCGAGCGGCTCGCCCCTGCGGTCCAGGATAAGGGTGGCCTGGGGCGGTTTGTAATCGGCCACCGAGTTGATCACCGGTAAACGCAGCGAGATGAACCAGGCCAGGACCGAACCGATGAGGAAGAGGCAGGCAAGGCTGGTTGCCAGAAGCAGGCGGCCCAGGCTCTTTTCATCGAGCAGACGGCCCCGGCCCTGACGCGGGCCTTGGCTGCGGAACTGGTTGGTCTGGTAGCGGTAGGGATCTGTAGACAAGGGAATAGAGAAACAGTAGGGTAGATTCCGGCCAGGGTACTGGAGATCACTGGAGATGCAGAAAGTTTTCGTTCAACAAGACCGGTGCAAGCTGCACAATGGCAGCAACAGAGCGCATCGCCCTTGCTGCTGCCGCATTTCTTGTAGCATGGTTTTTTGTTCTTGGCATCTTTAATCAGGCCTGTTGCAGGCCGAGTTCAAGCATAGACAAGCAGAGAAGACTGGGGAATAACTTCGTGTCGCGCATACGCTTACTTTCAGAACAGACCGCAAACCAGATAGCCGCGGGCGAGGTGGTGGACAGACCCGCTGCCGTGGTCAAAGAGCTGATGGAAAACAGCCTGGATGCGGGTGCAAGCCGCATCGAAGTGCAGGTGGAAGGCGGCGGGGTGAGCCTGATTCGGGTGAGCGATGACGGCGAGGGCATGGACAAGGATGATGTCCTTTTATGTCTTGAGCGGCACGCCACCTCCAAGCTGCGCGAGGCAGTCGAGTTGCAGGATATTCGCAGCCTGGGTTTTCGCGGCGAGGCCATTCCAAGTATTGCCTCGGTTTCCTGGCTGACCATCCTTTCCCGCAGACGCGAGCAGAGCTTGGGCGCGCGCGCCGAGGTGCGCCACGGTGTGTTGCGCGAGGTACGCGAAGAGGGTTGCGCCACCGGCACGGTCATGGAGGTGCGGCAGCTCTTTGCCAATATGCCCGCGCGAAAGAAGTTCCTCAAATCTCAGCGCACGGAACTCTTCCACATGGAGGAGTGCGTGAAAAATCTGGCCCTGGCGCATCCGCTGGTG
>JAUNUN010000016.1:0-18088 GCA_030538155.1 bacterium | reverse complement strand
GCCGCACCGTGCTGGACTGCCCGCCCCAGGAAGGCCCGGCCGAACGCCTGCGCCGCATCTTCCGCTATCAGGACGCGCTCATCAGTCTGGATGCTGGAGCAGAGGCTGAAGACACTGCCGCTCAAGGGGTGCAAGAAGGTATGCGGGTGGAGGGCTATTTGCTCTTACCCGAGAAGACACCGGCAAGCACGGCCCGGCTCAGGCTCTTTGTCAACCAGCGCGCCGTGCAGGACAACATGCTCCGCTATGCGGTGCGCGATGCCCTGCAGGGGCATCTGATGCGCGGCTACCAGCCGGCTGGTATGCTCCATTTGAGCCTGCCGCCTGCCGAGGTGGATGTGAATGTACACCCGGCCAAGCGCGAGATCCGCTTCCGCAACAGTGAGGCAGTACGCCGCCTGGTGGCCGCCACGGTTACGGCGGCGCTCAAGCGGCAGGAACAGAATCTGCGCGCAAGCATCTTCACCCAGGCAGGAGCGGAGACGGGCAGAGCAGGGCAGGGGCAAACAGCAAGAACACAACAGCCGCAGCCGCAACTGGAGAGACAGCAGCCGGTGCAAGCGGCCTTGAATGCGGCATTGAACAGTGCCGAGCCGCCACCGGCGCGCAGTTCCTTTGCGAGTGGGCAAGAAGAGGCAACTGGGGCGGCTTTGGCGGCTTTGCATGTGCGGGAGGCCGGTGAAGTTGCTGGTGCCGAGAGTTGGGCCGGTACGACGGTTTCAGCATCAGTGTCGTCTGAACCAATCGAGCAGGTTGCCGCAGGCGAGGGGCTTGCAACGGACGAAGAGCAATTTGCGGGCCTCAGGCTCATCGGCCAGCTCTTTTCCCTGTATTTGCTTTGCGAGCGTCAGGGGCGCCTAGTGGTGATCGATCAGCACGCGGCCCACGAGCGCATCCTCTATGGCCGCATGGTGCAGAACTATTTAAGCGGCAAGGCCCCGGGCCAGAATCTGCTCTTTCCTGAAACCATCGAGCTGGAACCCAGCCTGCACGAGGTTCTGGAGGCCAGGCAGGCCGAAGTGGAGGCCATGGGTTTTGGCCTCAGCTTTTTTGGTGACAGCACCTGGGTGATTCAGCAGGTTCCGGCCCTGGCCGTCGGTTTGGCTGCCGAGGCAGCCCTGCGCGAGGTGCTGCAAACCCTGCGTTCGGCCCCGTTGGTGAAAGATGCACCTGCTGCAGATACGCCGAGTGGCCACCTCACGCCCGCCATGGAGCAGGTCTTTGCCGGTTTGGCCTGCAAGGCGGCCATCAAGGCAGGCAATCGCCTGGAGCCGCGCGAAATGCTCGATCTTTTGGCGCAGATGGAGGCCGGCGCTGTGTTCAGCCGCTGTCCTCATGGCAGGCCGGTGCTGAAGATCTTCACTGTGGCCGAGATAGAGCGCTGGTTCCATCGCCACGGCGGATAAAAAGTCTTTTGCCGTCTCCCCGCTACTGCTGCATGTGCGTCTGCCACAATTCTGCGGCAAAATCCCTGAAGCGCTGCGGCGCATCCCTTAGGGCACTATCCATGGTGGAGTCGCCACCATCATATTCGCCACTTGGGTTTTGTGCCCTGGTCTGGCCGCGCAGGGCGTATTTCTGCCCACCCTCATACATGATGATCTTCATGATGATCGGGCCCTGTTCGGCTCGGCATCCCAAGCGGTAGGGCAGCCACAGCTCGGCCAGGCCATCGGCATCCAGATCGGTAACCTGCAGGCCGGCCGATATAAATTCGATCTCTATTTCATACGGGCAGTCAAGGACATAGTCCCGCACCTGCCACTGCTGTTCAGCCTTGCTGCCCTGGATGAGAAAGCGGTAGGCAAAGATTTCCCTGGTTGCGGCAAGGAGCCTGTCTTCGCCCACGCGACGGAATGCTTCCTCGGTACGGGTGAGCAGGATAAGGTTCTCACCGCTTTTGTCCTGGTAGCGCAGGGCCTGCATCAGCTTGCCCTTGATGTCGGGAAAGTCTGCCGTATCGGTCTCTTTACTGACATCGCGAAGGGCAAGGCGCGCATTCCGGAAATCTTCATACTCGCCTGTGTTCCTGCCGGAAACGAGTTGTGCGACCCCGGTTTTGCCGCTTTTGCCGACGGCTTTTTGTGTGTCCTTTGTTGTTGCCGCAGCCGCAACCTTGAGCAGGAGCGTGTCCAAACCGTTCTTGGCCAGCCAAGCTTTGCGCTCGGGTGTAAGGGTCTCCCAGGCAAATTTGCCGTTGTCGTCGCGGCGGCTGCTATCCACGCCCTTTTCCAGCAAAATGCGAATCACCGCCGGGTTGGGGTTGTGATCCAGGGCTAGTTTGAAGACGCTGTCGGTGCTCAGAAAGGCCTCGTTTTCTGCAGACATGCCGCTTATGGGCGTGCCCAGATCCAGCAGCGTTTGGATCACCTCGGTATCCGGGTTGCGCATGGCAGCCTCGTGCATAGCCGTGCCGCCGCCGTCGGCCACATCGGCGGCATCCGCGCCCCGTTTGACCAGAAACCGCAGGATGTTGGACGCACCTTCGCGCCGGGCCGCGCAGAGAAAGGCGGTGTAGGAAATGCCGTTACTGACCTGCACATCCGCGCCCGCATCCAGGAGGGCCTGGGCCGCCTCCAGTTCGGGGTTTTCGCACAGAGAAAGCATCAGGGCGGAGTCACCCAGGGCGTTTGAGCGTGTATTGACATCAAGCCCCTGCCTGAGCAAGGCGCGCAGTACGGCTGTCTGGGGGTTGTAATGGGCGGCCAGCAAGAGGGCATTGTCGCCCATTTGGCTGCCTGTTTGCTCGTTGGGCGGCAGTGCCTGGTCAAGCGGCGCCCCATGTTCCACCAAGATATCGATATATTCGGGCGCCACACCGCAGGCCGCAGCCCAGAGAAAGGGGGTAAAGCCGTTGGCCAAACGGCCGTCTGCATCAAAACCTGCGGCCAGAAAGGATTGCAGTTCTGCAGGCAGGGCCCGCCGGGCAATGAGCCTGGCCAAGGCCAAATCTTGGCCATCCTTGCCGCTTCCCGGCTGGGCTCCATGCTGCAAGAGCAGGTGAACCAGCTCCGGCGCGGCCCAGTACGGGCTGTAGACGAGGGCATGGTCCAGGGCGCTCAGCCCGTTTTCGTCCTCCAGATGCAGTGCTGTGCTCGCAGCCAAGAGGACCCGTACCTTGTCGATATCGCCCTGATTTATCGCCCCAACCAGCGTCTCCAGAGAAGGCATGGCCTCTGCCTGCGCCTTGGGTACGGCCGGGGATATGGTTGCAAGGCAGAACATAAAGAGCGCACAGAAAAACGGGACAAAGGCAGGTCGCATGGCAGTTCCTTTCAGGTTGTTTAACGGCTATCGTTTATTGGCATACACTCCGGCACCTACTCTTTCCCGTGTCTGTCCGGACAAGGGGTCCAGTCAGAGATACCCTCTTCCTCCATGCAGGACAGCCAGCGAACCAACTGTATGCTGCGCTCTTCAGTCAGCTTGGTGAGCCACTGCTGCTGGGCTTCGGTTAAGCCCTCGCCATGGGCCAAATCCATCTTGTCGTGCGGAAACAGGGCCGCCATTTCCGCATTGCGAAACTGCAGCCAGGCCCGCTGCGAGGCCTTGAACTTGGCGATAAAGGCTGGCTGGTCGGCATGTTCCCGCAAAATCCGCTGGTAGTTGCCGTTGAGCACACTATCTGCAGAATACAGAAACTCTTCCGTGGTATAGGCCTTGGGGTCGGCCCAGGCTGTGGGCAGGGCCAGTGCGGCAAGGCCTAGAAAAAGGGCTGCAGTTAAAAGTAAGAATCTGTTCACCTTGTTCACCTGTACACACAACCTTTAACGAACCGAATGCCAGTAGGTGGTATCGTTTACCATGTTCCAGAAGCGCTCTTCATCGATACTGGTGATGATGCGCACCGGCTGGGTGCCCGGTGGGGAAAACTTGGGATAGGCCAAAGATTGCCCGTAGGACAGGCCGTAGTCGGTATTCACATCTATATTGAGGGTGCGTTCTTCCGTAATCAGGTCCGGATCTATCAGGGCGGCAGCCACCAGCACATCCCAAACAAAGTGGGTGAAGTCTTTATCCTTGGCAAACATCTGCCCCACAAAGGTGCTTTGCAGCAGCTCGGCCTGGGGGCTCTTTCCCAGGGTTTTTAACAGGCGCTGATAGTGGCCGAGGCGAAAGATCACCTTTTCGCACACATCCAAGCCAAAAACAATCTGCTCCTTAAAGGGAGCCCGCACCACTATTTGTGCCGCCTCCGGATCAAACCACCAGTTGAATTCGGCAGCAGGGGTCACATTGCCGGGTTGGAAAAAGGAGCCGCCCATGTACACCACCCGCTTGATCAGCGGCACAATATCCGGCGCTATACGAATGGCTGCGGCCAGGTTGGTACAGGGGCCTATGGCTGCAATGGTGATTTCGCCCGGGTTGGCGCGTACCGTATCAATAATAAAGTTGACTGCATGGCTGCCGGTAGGCTGGTATTTTGGCGTATCTTTATAATGTTCCTGATAAAAGGCCTGCCAGGAGGCGGGTTCTTTGCGGCCAAAGGAGCCCAGCCAGGCATCATGACCCATGCCGAAAAGTGCACGTTCCATTTCAAAGAGTTCATGCCGCTGGGGCCGCAGCGGATACTGCATGCCCACCGCAACAGGAATGTTCTTGCCCTCTATTTCCAGCTGGCGCAGGGCATAGGCGGTGCCCTCCTGCACCCAGGAATTGCCGCTCACCGTTGTAATGCCTACCAGTTCTATATTGGGCGCATTGGCCAGCATAATCATGGCCACGCCATCGTCAAAGGCCTCGACCATGTCGGTATCCAGCAGGATTTTTTGTTTCTCCGGCGCGGCCAGAGCCTGCACCGGCAGGCAAAGGGCTAAAAGCAGCAAAGCATTGAACAGATTGACAGAAAAAAAAGATGTGCGCATGGGGTGTCCTCCCTTGGTGCTTAGGTGTGCGCGGGCAGGGTTTGGCAATAGCCCCAACCATTGCCGCCTTGAAACAAAATGGCCAAATACAGCTACTCCACGATGCGTATCCGCCCTTCCAGTTCTACCGGCAGCGGGCTGTAGCTGCTGATAAAGCTACGCAGCACATCGCTTAAATTTTCTTCAGAGTCTGCTTGTTCAAGCCCGGCCAGCATGCTGTAGCCATCGCCGCCACGGGCCTGAAACGAGTTCACCGTCACCTGGTACCCGGCATTGGCCTGTATTGGCTGCCAGGTACCGTCTTTGCCGGCAATTTCTACTGCCGCCAGACGCGACCCCTGGGCATTTTTGGGGTTAAAACTGTAGCGCAGGCCGGATACCTGCAAAAACAGGCCTTTGCCCTCTTCGTAGCGAGAAAGGCCGTGCTCCAGGGCTGCCAGCAGGGTGGCCCCATCCATATTCAGCAGCACCAGGGTATTATCAAAGGGAATGGCGGCAATAATATCGCCGGTGCTCACTGGCCCGGCCGGCAGCGGGTTGCGCAGGGTGCCGCCACCTACTAGGGCAATATCTGCCTTGCCCTGCCAGTAGTGGCGCATGGCATCGGCCAGCAGGTTACCGCTGCGGCATTCTTCCTTGCGACAGCGCAGCACGGTCGGGCTTTCCAGCGGGCTGCCCTCCTCATCTGCAACGGCAATATGGCCCACAGGCTCGGTAAGCATTTGCTGCACCGGCAGGGCCCTGTCCGTCATCATTTTGGCCAAACCGGCATCCACGGGCGGGGCCTGCATGGCCTGCAGGGTGGCATCGTTTAAGGTAATGGGGCCGCCATCCCAGGTTTGGGCTACCCCTGCGGCATCAAACTCCACATTAAGCCGGCCCAGGTTGGTCATACCATAGCCATTGCTGACTACCAGCACCGGTTCGCCCGCGGGCGAGGTTTCCACTATCGGGTAAGAGCCTACGGCCTCGGCATCGCTGTTGGACAGGAGAGAATGAGTATGCCCGCCCACAACAACATCCACCCCGGCTATACTGCGGGCCAGCCTGCGGTCATCCGCCAGGCCAAGGTGGGTAACCAGAATAATGATATCCACCTGCTGTTTTTGCAGTTCGGCTACGGCCCGGCACAGCCCGGCCTCGGCGTCAGCAAACACGGCTTCGCTGCAGGGAGAAGAGAGGTTGGGCGTGTCCGGATTGACCAGCCCGACCAGTCCTGTTTTTCGGCCCTGCCGCTCCAGCACCAGCCAGGGAAAAATCCTGGTGCCCGCCTGCGGCCCCAGGGAGAGGTTGGCAGCCAAAACCGGCATGTTCAGCTTGCTGACAAAGCCGGCAAAAAGCTCGCAACCATCGTCAAATTCGTGATTTCCCGGCACAAAGGCATCGTAGCCCAGGCTGTTCAGCACTTCGGCAGCCATTGTCCCCTTGTGCCGGGTAAAAAACAGGGTGCCCTGAAATTGGTCGCCTGCATCCAGCAACAGAGTGGCAGGATTTTGCCGGCGTACCGCCGCAATGGCCTGCTGCGCCCGCAGGATACCGCCGGTGCCGTTTTCGCACAGGGAGGCATAGCAAATGCGGCCATCCTGACTGCGCCCGCCCCAGTTGCCATGGGTGTCGTTTGTGTGGAGTATGGTCAAGGTAAAGGCGTCGCTGTCGGCTTCGTGTTGTTTCAGGGCGCAGCCGGGCAGCAGATACAACAAGAACAATACCGGCAGCAGGCAGACAAGGCGTCGAAACACTAGGCGTGATTGCATCATGGGGCTCTCCGTATTGGGTTGATAATGCGCAACGCCTGCCTGACCAATGGCGGAGGCGGCAGCACTTTCGTATGGAATTGGATGAGCCTGGCCTGCTGTCTGGAGAATACGGTTTATCGAATTGTGGTCGCTATTTGTCATGATGAACAGCTTGTGCCGGTTTCAGGTTAACGACAATGCGGTGCGGCGATGTACAGAGGCGGTAATGCGGCGCAGGTCCGCACCGTCTGCCACCGCACGCCAGCACAATTGAGGGAGCATTTTTCAAATCCGACTTCAAAGCCGACATAGTCGGCGCTTTAAGATGGAAGGGGAGTGAACTCCAGCATCCCAAAAAAAACAACTCCGCAAAGTCGCAGGCGCATTTTTCCTTTTTCGTGTTAATATTATGGCAACTTGAATGATACAACAGAGCACCGGAAACAAACAGCGCTAAACAGCAGCGAGCTGGAACAAGCGGCAAAATACAACAGCCCACCATGAATACAGGGAGTGTACATGAACAGGATATGGCGAAGTGTAACCACAGCTGCAACAAACTGTTTCTTTCTTGTATGTGTATTTGTTGCACCGTTTGCCTTCCTGCTTGATCCTGCAGGCACGGCTGCGGCAGCGGCTTCAACGCCAGGGCCTGCAGCAGATTCCGCCCAGAATACGCTATCCAGAGAGGATCGCTTACTGCTCTTGGATAATGTGGCCAAGCTGTGGCAGGTGGGCATTGTCGGCATCGGCGCTGAAGAACCGTACAATAGTGAGGAGGGCCGCTTTGGCCTGTTGCGCGAGGATCAGCTCGCCCCCGCCTTTATCCAGGCGCAAAGCCTGATGCTGACCGTCCATTTCGGTACAAGCGGCCAGGTTCCGCGTCTTGCTCCGGATGAAATCCGGCCGTCTCAGGCCAAAGAGCAGGAGGCCCTCTTCAAAAATATCCCCGAGCGCTTCACCATGTACTACCCCTATGCGGCCCTGGAAGAGGCGGCGCTTTCCTACCTGGGCCGGCCGCTTGGGCCCTTTGGCCCTGCCGAGGGCGTTTTGAAAACAGAGCAGGGTCTGTATGTGGATCTGGACTGGTGGTACGGATCGGACGGGCCGATAATGAAACTCAAGCGAGACACGGCCTTTGCCGCCGCGCTCGCCGATTATCCGGATAATGACGGCTGGGGCATGGAAGGGCAGGTGCGCCTGATTGCGCCGGGCGACGACACCATCATGCGGGTGGTCGACAGTGCCGGTTTTCATGTGCGCGCGCGTAAAGCCGGGGCACACTGGCGCATCCATACCCTTATCTTTGTACCGCAGCAGGGTAACTGAGGAGTGTGAGGAACGATGATGAAAAATACAGCCCTCTTTCTTGTCCTTTTTTTCCTTGCCCTTTTCTTTGACACGTTCCTGCCGGGGCCGAGCGCCCATGCGGGTGAACCTGCTTTTCTTGAGCGGCCGGCGCAGGTGCTTATTCAGGATGACCTCCTGATTCTGTGGAGGCTGGGGTTGAGCGCCGGCAGCACACAAAACCAGCAAAACAAGTTCAGCCAGATGGATTTGAGCCGCAATGCCCTCATGTTTCTAATGCTGAGCGACGAGGTCAACAGCGTACTTTACCGCGAAGGCAACACTGCACTCTTCCGGCGGGTGCCCGAGGCCTACAGCGGCTATGTAAAAAAGGAACTGGTGGAAGAGGTTGCGGCGCGGGTCTTTGGGCAAAACCTGCACCAGCACTATGCCCCGGCGGCACCATGTTTAACGGCAAGGGTTATTTTGTCGATTTAAGCGCCCTGGGCAGGCCTGATGCCGGTTTTCACGGTCTGGACGAGGATGTCCTGCTGCCGGGCTTTGCCGAGTTTGAAGCGGTGGAGCTTGAGGCGGACGGTTCCTGGACGCTTTTCGGCCGCATGTTCCGTTTCAAAATGGTTGAAGGTGCGGAAATCCTGTGGCGGGAAGCCACAGTGCAGGCAACAATCATCTACGACGGCCGCAACTGGGTGATCAGCAGGTTTCAGTTTGAAGAACAGGGCATGGGGTGAGTTGGTTTCAAAAACGTTGCTTTCAGGAGCTGATATGACGAAAAAAACGCCCATGTGGGGTCTGTTTGCCTTGCCGACCCTGTTGATTTTTTTGAATTTGCTTAGCCCGGACCTGACTGCCGCCTCCGCTGCGGCAGGGGAGACGAGCAGTGCAGGCCTTGCCTTGCCGAATCCGGGCCGAGCCGATGCACCACTCGCCATGGTGGCCCTGTTCCATACGGTTGAAGATGTGGAGGCACTGCGCAGGCAATTGCCGGACACCACCTTTTTAGGTTTTTCTGCACTAGATGCGCTGAAGGAAGGGGCAGGCAACGATATTCTGGTTGTTCTGCCTCTGCTGGAGCGGGCCAAGCTGGAACTATTCGGTCTTGAGTATAATGAGTATAACAGGGGTGGCGAGCTTGTGCGCGGTTCCGTCTTTGCGCGTGCTCCGCTTGGCCGCAGCAGTGCCTATGTGCTGCGCACGACCATCCCCGAGGGCATCCCCAACCTGCTGGCCCTCTGTTTGACCAGCCAAGGCCGGGAGCACTGCCTGCCTGTCCAGTACGACGGTGTGGACGGCGGGCTGGTCTATGCGGGCGGCTTTGTGCCCTGGCGGAGGGAAAGCGGGTTAGAGTTAGGGCAGGATGTTCAGAGCGGGGCCGGGGCTGATGGGCGCTTTGTTTTTGACTCTGCAGCCCCGCACTATGCCAATGCGCGTTACGGTTTTTCCCTGTCACTCCCGCCGGGCGAATATCAGGCTAAAATTTCGGATAATGGCGATGGCCTGAGTGTTGAAGATGGGCGCGGCCTGCTGCTGCGGGCCTATGGCACCAAGTGTCCCGGTGTGCTGGGCCAGGGTTTTGAGGAGGTGCTCGCCGAAACGGCGCAGGGCCTTTGATGTTGTCATCTACCGTAAAACAGATGCGCGGGCAGGCTGGTTTGTTCTGTCCGGCTATCGCGGCGACAAAATCGGTTATGTGAAGTGCTTTTTCAGGGGAGAGGATGCCTGCATAGTGGATATCAGCTATCCCAAAGCAGACAAAGCCCGCTATGATGCGCTTGTTCAAAGCGTGGCAGCCGGATTTAAGGTGCAGGCTGCGCCCTGATGCCCAGTATTCCCATTCTATCCTGGAACCTATCTTCAAACCGGAGCAGGTACTGCCATGAAGAAAACCAAAAAATCGCCTGTGCGGGTGCGGGTGCCGGTGGCACAGCGACCGGGCCAGGTGTTTCGGGCTCGCAAGGGCCGGGGCAGCTATCTGCGCCGGCAGTTGAAAAAGCAGTTGCGCCGCGAGGTGCAGGAAGAATAGGGCCTGGAAGAACAGATCGGACGGTGTCGAGTTGTATCAAGCTGTCTTTGCGCCGCTTGTTCTGTTCCTGCAGGCCTGCCCTGTTTTTGGCCGCTTACTTTTTGAGAGTCGCTGCGATCAGCTTTTCGGCAGGGCCGATGTTCCGGTCAAATTCTGCCGCGAGGCCGTGGCGCTCAAGGATGTAGGCTGCGGTGTTGAAGCACACCTCTACCTTGCCGGGCCGGGTCTCGCTTATCAGTACCTTCAGGGGTAAATCCAAGCCGGAGCTTGGCTGGGCCTGCATGAGCGGAGTGCCTACCTTGGGGTTGCCGAAAAGAATCAGAGTGGTGGGCGGCATGTCCAGCCCGGCAGCACGGGCCTCGGCCTGCTGGTCGATATCGGCAAAAACCTTGATGCCCTTGTCGGCAAATGCAGCCAGCAGACGCCGCACCGTTTCGTTAAAGGAATAAGGGCTTGCCAAGGTGGTGATACCACGGCCTTTTTTTGTTTGCGCGCTGCAATTGCTCATGCTGTCCTCCTTGAATGTGTTGGTGGGTGCATCGGTGAATGTGCATAGCGGAAAGCCCTGTTACGATATGGGCCAACTGCAGGAATTCAAGTTTTCTCAGAACCGAATCTCAGGTTCAGGCCGCTCTACAGCACCAGGAAGCAAGTTTTTTTTGTAGTTGGCAACTGATTGTGTCTCCATAAATATCAGGTTTTTTTGCAGGATGTGGCATCTTTCAAGTGGAATGAAAAATAATGGATGAAAGCATGAAAAAAATTTTTGTAATGATGCTCGGTATCGCGGCGCTCTTCGTCGGCAGTGCCTGGGCCGTAGACGACCCCAAGGCGCTTGAGCGTGAGATCAACCGGGCCGAGTACTACGTGAGCGAGTTCGAAAAAGAGATCAAACGGCTGCGCGGCGGCCGTTCCGAGCGCTACTTCAACAAAAAGGAGGCGGCAGAGCGGGTCAAGGCCCTGCATGAACGCCATCCCGGCGACCCGCGCGTACAGGCGCTCTTTGAGCGGACGCGTGGGGCGCTTATGGGCTCCAAGGGTGATGTCATCACCATTACTCCAGAGATGCTGGCCTACCGCGAGCAGGAAAAGAATTTGCGGGAACGTTTTGCCCGCATAGCGGATGATGCCTGGGCGGAACTGTTGCAGAAAGAACAGGCCAAGCTGGTGCAAACGGTCTTTCCCACCCCCAACTGGGAGGAAGTCAGCCTTGAGAGCCTGCGCGGCAGCGCTGTGGTTTTAAGCGATGTGCGCTGGCCCATGGATGAATTTATCGGTGCGACCGGCAAGTTTATCGCGGTGGGCGCTCCATCAAAGGGCTACTGGTTTATAGACAGCGGCGGACGGCAATGGGTTGGCCCCTGGGAGGCGGTCAAACGCTACCGGCGTCAGGTGGATTCA
Organism: bacterium; assembly: GCA_030538155.1. Classification (GTDB taxonomy): domain Bacteria; phylum Desulfobacterota; class Desulfobulbia; order Desulfobulbales; family Desulfobulbaceae; genus Desulfobulbus. Next base: position 6,752 of record JAUNUN010000016.1, on the reverse strand, counting down.
GAGCTTGAAGATGTAAAAAGCTGGATCGTGCTGGCCCGTATCAGCGATTTGGCGGTGGAAATTCCCCAGGCCGAGGAGAAGAAAACCATGGCTCCGCAGTGGGGCTGGGTAGTCACGCCGGTGGCCATCCATGCGCCCGGCAAGGTAACCGCCCTGTATGCCGCCGGGCAGGAACAAAGCGGCACATTTGTTGGAGAAGACCAGGTCGCGGCGCTGAAAAGCAAGAGGTATTCCGTACAGGATCTGCCCGAGAAGGCCACGCCCACCCAGGTTATGGAAACCTTTGTTACGGCCATTAAAGAAAAAAATATTGACCTCTACCTCAAGTGCATCGACCCTGCCCGCCTGGAAGGGCGCTATGGCGAGGCCATGGTCAAGGGGTTTCACTGGGATCTGCATCAGGCTCGCTTTCGCAAGCACTATGTGGCGGTCACCTTTGACGAGCCGCGCATTGTGGTCAGCCAGGGATTTGACGAGGGTGACGATGCCGACAACTACTTTTTGAGCGCGGACCAGAAAGAGACGGCCCGCAAAATTCAGGGCAGCAAAGTCGAGTATGCCTATGTGGATTGCAAGGCCTGGGATGAAAACGGCAGGCAATACGGCTCGCCCAAGGAGTACACGCTCAAACGGGTGGACGGCGGCCGCTGGATGATTGAAACCTATGATATTCCGTTTTGAGGAAGGGGGTGAGGAATATGCCGATATTTATGCGTACCATCGTGGCCTTCGTATTTATGGCCTTGTTGTGTTGCCCGTCTCTTCAGGCAGGTGATGGAGAGGAGATGGGTTTTGACTTCAGCAAAGAGTTTGAAGAGGAACAGGCCAGGGCGCGGCAGGAAGAGAGAGAGCAGCAGGGCATGCAAACACAGGAACAGATGGAAACCAAGTACCTCAGGAGCCTGGAAAAACTCATCAGCTTCGACCGCCTGATAGTAAAAGATGGTTTTACGTTGACTACTTCAGATAAGATGGTTCAGCAGAATATTCTGCTGAAGGAATTGCTCGATTCAACTTCGAGGCGGGCAGTCAAGCGTACTGAGAATTCCGGACAGGAGCGTCCGCTGGTGGTGGATGAAAGGTTTCAGCAAATATTGGGGACCTATATCAACTCTATCGACAGCACTGTCAATTTCATGCGGCGGGTAAGCACAGATCATCAGCAATTAAGAAACAGTATTGAAGTATTTAACGGCAATGTCGGGAAAATAGCAGAGGAACTTAATATAGATCAAAATTCAATTTTAATAATGACGATTGAAGACTGGAATATCCAGGCCAGCAATTTTGTTGCACAATATAATCAAAATCCTTCCACCAAAGTGTATCAAGATCTTTACCAGTATTCCATGGCAGCCTTCAGTGATAAGGGATACAGGGGCGATTATGGGCTTCTTTTTGCTCGGGATGGGCGTTATCTCACCACTGGCCGGTTTTCTCCGAGCACCTCAAGTAAAATCAGGGTGGCGGATGGACTGCGCAATACCCTGGTCGAAAAGAAGAGTGAGTTTACCGAGATTGATAACCGTTTTAAAACTAATCTGGAACAGTGGAAGAAATTTTCTTTCTGGATGGCGGATCAGAACAAGCTCGTTTCAGGAGGGGCATGGAAACTGGCTGCGGATATGATCGCTGTCAGCGCGGATGAGATGTACGCCACCCTGAACAACCATTATGCAGAATATCAGAAAAACTATAAAATTATATATACCGAGGGGCCTGTTCATAACGTAATGTCCCCAGATGACGATAAGGATACTTTTCAAAATGGACTGGAAGAAACGTGGAAACAATTACGAATAGCAATGCAAAAGGCCTTCCAGTACTATCAAGGTGGAGTTACAACGGTTCAAAGGATCAGGGCGGATCGTCGCTGAATCTGCTTGCAATTTAAAGCAAGAAACAACAAAATGCCTGATGCACCCCGATGCATGCTGCAGAAGGACATGGCAGGTCTTGTTTTGCTTTTTCCCGCGAACTGCTGCGGCAGGAGGATTCTATGGAAAAAAATGACACGATTCAGCTCCGGCAACAAGGGGTCGACACTCAAGGATTCTGTGCTGCTTCCTTACGAGGAGCGGGCATGGCGCTTGCGCCGGCACTCATACTGCTGCTTGTGCTGGCAGTAAGCTGCGGCTGCACCGGCCAGGAGATCCGGCAGGGCTATGGCAACATCTTCCCAGGCATGGGGGAAGGCAGGCAGACGCAGAGCGCGAGCAATGAGCGCTACAATGACCGCTATGACGAGCGCTACGATGGGCGTAACCAGGGCCGCTACGATACCGACACCGGCTACGAAATTCGGCAACAAAACGGCCCAGCCGGTGGTTCTGCCGGAGTGGTGCGCACAGGCAGCCTGCCCGTTGATTATCAGGATTTCAAGGCCCGTTATACACGCGAGGCGGTACGGCCCGAAGGCGCGGTCAAACTCTATTTCGACGCGGTGTTCTGCTACATCAACCCGGCCACCAGGGACGAAGCCGCCAAAATGCTGCGCTATTCCATGCGTTTACGCCAGGGGTGGGAGCGCTCGGCCTTGTATCAGACCTTTGTCGACCGCATGCGCGACCCCCGCTATAGTCACATCTTCCGCAGTTTTGCCGCAGGCACCTCCGTGCACAATGGCTACGCCATGTCGCCGGATAATTACCGCCTCGACATCATGCAAATATGGGACGGTCATTCTTCCGGAGATCTGCAGGTACGGCTGCGCAGTTCCGGTGCGGACAATCCGCGCTCTGTCTATGTGCGCCGGTACGAGGGGCTGTGGTTTGTTACCAACAACGCAGCCACCTACACCGAGGTGCGCCGTCCTCAAACCGAGCTCGACCGTACCGGGCATGATGCGGATCATGACGAGCAGAACTACAGGAACTATTGACAGGAGTCCCGACAAAAGCGGGCTGTAGGCATGGGGAAAGGAGATGAGGATGCAAGGCAACTGCCTGATTAGGCGCGTGAATAGTAGGCAGGTGAACACGATGCAGGTTCTGACTTTGGCACCGGCACTGATATTGACCTTTGTGATCTTTGCGGTCTTTTTGGCCGTGAGCGGCGCGGCCATGGCCGGGGATTTTTCCGAATACCGGCTGCGCGCGCTCAAGGAAGACCAAGGCTCCACCTGCATGCTGGAAGGAGTGCAGCTCCATGTCGCTGTGGTGCCGCCACAGGAAGAGGGTTGGGCCTCTGAAATCTATTTCTGGTTCGAGACCGATCCGGATAGCCCTTGCTCGCATGGAGAAAACCCAGGCGTCCAGGTTTTTACGGCCGCTCTGGAACCGGTTTTCTCAGCCTATCTGACGGAAGAAACCAGATACTGCCGCAACCTCTACTTCAACCCCGGTGCAAGCCAAGTAGTACTGGAGGTCGGCACCGGCATAGTCGGTACCTATATCCTCACCGACATGGCGGATGTGCGCAGCTTTGAGGCCACCGGTATCGGCCCCTGCATCTGGCTTGATCCGCACCGCTTTGTCTTTACCCGCTTTGAAAACAAGGCCCGCGGCATACCGGCCGAGGTGGACGGCCGCTTTTCAGTGGAAGTCTACGAACCGGCCGGGCCCGGCTCCTTTCCCCTGAAAAAGGCCACGGCGCTGAGCAATTTTATCCTCCAGGCCGTGGACGGCACCGAGATTGTCATTGAAGAACAGTATGTGGATGCCGTGGAAGACTGGAAGGATTTCGGTAAGGTGAAGAGCCGCGAAATAAGGGTGCCCATCCCGGCTGCTGGTTGAGAGTGGAAAACAGTAGGAGTTTGCAAGAAGTCGGTTTGTACTAAATTTTTGACTCTATTCTAACGATTGGAGCATGGGATGTAACCTACCACTGTAGGTTAAGATGAGAATAGTAAATATCCACCGGCAAAGCCGGTGGCTTTAGGCTGTGGACCGCTCAAAGCGGTCTATTCAAAAAATCCTCTGACCACCGTGCGGTGGTCGACTACTTGAACAAATGCAGTTGCTCTAAACGCTGCTCTTCTTGCTCTTGCAAGCGAATGTATGACCGAACCACAGCCTCATCTGCACCCACTGTGGATACAAAATAGCCACGTGTCAAAAACTCATGCCCGTATAGTTCTTTCGCTGACCAAGGTAGGTGCGTGCTTGGGCGGTACCGATATCAGCATATGCACGTGATCTGGCTGAAGATGACCCTCCAACACTCGGCTTTCTTTTTGTCGGGCCAGATTGTGCAGCACTTCTCCAAGATTGTGACGCAGTTGACCATAAAGTATTTTTCTACGACATTTCGGTATCCATACTATATGAAACCAGCATTTCCACTTGGTGTGACTTAAATATTGTACGTCGTTCATGAAGCCTCCTTTTTGTGACTTTGACCGGTCCACGATCGAGGAGGCTTCTTTATCTTTATATTGCAGGATCTGTCAAACTTTTGGAGTCTCCCGGCAGAGCCGGGAGTTTACCCACGGGAAGTGACTCCTGCATTTTTTACAGGTAGCCGCATGGGTAACAACGCATATCCTCATGAAGTACAGCGCGGAAAGGGCCGTCCCCGCAGCTTTGATCGGGAAGAAGCCTTGCGCAAGGCCTTGGATGTCTTCTGGCGGCGCGGCTACGAACCGGCCTCGATGACGGAACTGTGCCAAGCCATGGGAATCAATGCGCCGAGCGTATACGCCGCCTTCGGCAACAAGAGCAGGCTATTTCTGGAAGCGGTACACTTTTATGAAGATACATATTGGAAAGCGCCCTCACAAAAATTCATAAAAGAGCCTGACCTCTATCGCGCCGTTAACGATTTTTTTCAGGAATCGGCACGCATTCTGCTATCCCCGGATTCTCCCTGTGGATGCATGGTCGTCTTGGCAGCAATCAATGTTTCCGATGATGCGGAAGAAATCACCAAGTCCATCAGAGAACTGCGGTTCGCAACCAAAAAAATGTTTGCGGATAGGCTTATACGCGGCATTACGGACGGCCAGCTTCCTGAGAATGCGGATGTGCCAGCATTGGCAGGGGCATTCAATACCATGCTTGAGGGATTGTCCATACAGGCTCGCGATGGTTTATCCCAATCAGAATTGGAGCATATAGCCTCCCACGCGGTGCGGCTGTTGCCTGATTGGGAAAGGTCCCGCCCATAGCATTCCAAAGCCTTGGCGGCGTGGCTTTTCCTTGAATTCCCGCCACGTCTTTTTCCGAATCCACCCTGTCGTAACGAGATAATTTCCGCCATTACATAGGCGGCAGGACGAAATGAGCATCATTTTTATAGTGATCGATATAAAAATGTTGACATATTTTGTAACGCCCACTACAAATATCCATCGGCTTTCGGGAACCGTAACCAGACCTCTCTGGCGCTGGAGTGGCAACCTGACGTTTTGAAACGTGCAATCACTTTTGCAACCGCCTAAACATGGCGGCCATCAAACCTCAAACCTTTGGAGACGTTCATGAACAGCCCTACTTTTGTCCAGGAATACAAAGACATACTGGAAGTGCTCAACAAGTATAATGAAGGTGGAACCAAGGCTGACAGTTCAATTATGAAGCCGGCCTTCAATGAACAGGCCACAATTTTTGGCGTGGATACCAACGGCAAGCTGGTCGGCGGCCCCATTCAGGGTCTTTTTGACATCATAGACAATGATTTTAAGCCATCCCCCAACGCCAAGAATGCCGTTGTCCGCATCGATATCGTAGGAACAGCCGCCAGTGCCCGCATTGATACGGATGATATCTCCGGTTTTCGCTTTACCGACTTTTTCAATCTCCTGAAGGTCGAAGGCAAGTGGACAATCGTCAACAAGATCTATCACACGCACGGCTAGAGCAGATACACCTTTTCAAGGTTAATCTGCTCTAAGGATGAGCTGATTACCTCTTCGATTTCATCAGCGCATCCTTTACTACGACCACAAATAGCACTCGCAGCAGAAAGATTCAGGGGGGGGGGTAGGCAGCCGCCTGCTCCTCTGGTGATTTCTACGCATGTTTGGAGCATGACAGATGAAAGTTATTCTCGTAAACGGCAGCCCCAATGCCGAGGGTTGCGCCTACACGGCCTTGATGGAAGTTGCCAAGACTCTTGAAAAAGAAGGGATTGAAGCCGAACTGTTCCAGTTGGGAAAAAAGCCGGTATCAGGCTGTATTGCCTGCTTCAAATGCCACGAATCAGGGCGCTGCGCCATACCGGACAAAGTGAATGAATTTCTGGAAAAAGCCGGAACAGCCGATGGTTTTGTTTTTGGCTCTCCCGTTCACTTCGCTTCCGCTTCAGGAGCCATAACGTCTTTCATGGACCGCGTCTTTTTCGCTCCTGACAGGAACATCTTTTACCTGAAACCGGCGGCAGCGGTTGTTTCGGCCAGAAGGGCAGGCAATACCGCCACATTTGACCAACTCAACAAGTATTTTACCATCTGCCAAATGCCGGTCATTCCTTCCACATACTGGAACATGGTGCATGGCTGGCAGCCGTCCGATGTGATGCAGGATTTGGAAGGGCTGCAAACCATGCGCATCCTCGCTCGAAATATGGCCTGGTTCCTGAAATGTAAGGAAGCTGGAAACAAGGCGGGTATCCCTTTCCCCAAGCAGGAAGAGCCCATTGCGACAAATTTTATTCGTTAAAAGGGAGGACGTCATGAGCAAGAAAATTGTCATCCTTAATGTAACCTGTTTTCGTGAACATTCATCAATAAAAATTGCTTGCTCATGCAATTAACATGTTGAAATTTCAGTTAAAAAAATTACAACATCCACCTGTTCGTAAAACTCACCAGG
>JAUNUN010000077.1 GCA_030538155.1 bacterium | reverse complement strand
CTGTAGCAATGTATAAATAATCTCCGTGCGCAAGGGGCGTACGATATTGAGTATTCAAGTATTGTATGCTACAATGTGCCGAATGTATAGATGTTATAGAAGACACGCGGGTGTGCAGCGGTTCTGGCTGCCAGCCTGGTCTTTTTACCATGCCTCTTCCAATACCCGGTAGCCGGTCTCGTCAATGCAATCCATGCCCCAGGCCAAGAGCACTGCCCAACCTTGCCGGAATCCGCCCAGCCCGGAGGAAGCCTCACGGCTTGCAGATATCTATACCCTGCTGGCACAGCTTATGCGCTATCCGGAAGATGCCACAGGCCTGAGCTTGCAGTTGGAGACGGCCTTGGAACTCGCCGAGGCACTGGACTGGCGAGACGAAGCCGAGGAATTGCGGCAGTGGTTTCAGCAGTGTCCAGATGTCTGCTCTGCGCTGCGCCCCGAATATACTCGTCTCTTCATCACCGCTCGCCGCCGCAGCACGGTTCCACCCTATGCCTCGGTGCATCTGGATGACGAAGCGCTGCTGGAAGGCCGCAGCACCGAACGCATCCACGATTTTTATCGCAGTTGCGGCTATGGACTTGCCGCTGCTTCAGAACCGGCTGACCATATTGCACTGCAGCTCGATTTTCTTGCCGCCCTGGCCCGCGATGGCCGCATTGCGGAGGAAGAGCAATTTCTCGGCACTTTTTTCCGGCCCTGGTTTACCATATTCAAGGAAAAATGTTTTCAGGCGGCCGCGCATCCTGTATACCGGTTGACGCTTACACTCATTGATTTCTTCACCAAGGAGGAACAGTAAATGGCAATGAACCTCACCAGGCGGAATTTTTTGAAGACCGCCTCTATTGCCGCTGCATCCGTCCCCCTTTCCAGGGTCGCGGCCAGAGCGGAAACAGGTGTTGTCAAAAAACCGCTGGTTGCACCCGGCTCCTTTAAAAACACCAAGACCGTGGTGGGCGGCGTTTGTGAAATGTGCTTCTGGCGCTGCCAACTGGTGGGCAAGGTCCGTGACGGCCGCTTGCTCAAGCTGGAAGGCAATCCCAAGTCTATCGATAACGGTGTGTCCCTGTGTGCGCGCGGTAATGGCGGCGTGGCCATGCTCTACGATCCGGACCGCCTCAAATATCCGCTCAAGAATGTGGGCAAAAGGGGTGAGCCCAAGTGGGAGCGCATTTCCTGGCAGGAAGCCCTGGATATCTGCGGCAGCAAGCTGAAGGCCATTGTGGATCAGCATGGGGCCAAGTCGATTGCCGTGTTCCCGCATGGTTCCTCGGCCAAATATCCGATGGACTTTTTTGAGCGCACTGTGGGTACGCCCAACGTGTCTGAGGCCTCGTTCTTCCAGTGCCGCGGTGTACGCGACATGGCCTATATCACCACCCTGGAGATCGCCCCGGATGAGCAGGTGGACATGGCCAATGCCAAGGTGATCTTCCTCACCGGTTCCCATCTTGGCGAGAACATCCACGTATCGCATATGAAAGGCTATTTGAAGGGGCTGGAGCGGGGTGCCAAACTGGTGGTGCTGGATCCGCGCTTTTCCGCCGCAGCTTCAAAGGCGCATATCTGGGTGCCGATCAAGCCGGGCACCGATACCGCCATGCTGCTGGCGATCATGAATTACCTGATCGAAAACAACAAGTATGCGGTTGATTTTGTGGAGGAATACGGCGAGGGCTTTGAACAGTTCGTTGAAGGTATCAAGGAATGGACCCTTGATCGAGCCGCAACAGAGTGTGATGTGCCTGCTGCCCAGATCAAGCAGGTGGCGGATCTTTTGGCCGAAAACATGCCCAACATCGCCATACATCCGGGCCGCCATGTCACCTGGTACGGTAATGATTTTCAGCGCGAACGCGCCTTGGCCTGCTTGACCGGCCTTTTGGGTGCTATTGGCGTCAAGGGCGGTTTGGTCAAACCCATTGGCCCCAAGGGTCTTAAGGGAACAACCTGGCCTGAATCCGATACCGCCGGCGAGGGTAATTTGCGGGAAATGGATGATGTGCACCACTTCCATCCTCCCGGAACCCCCACCGAGTTGATCCGCGACACCGCCATCAGCGGCAAGCCCTATCCCATCAAGGGCTGTATCATCTGGGGCCAGAATATGGTGCAGACCATCCCCAACCAGGAAAAAACCGTCAAGATGCTGGAGCAGATGGATTTTGTCCTCTGCGCGGATGTGATGCCCACGGATATCACCATGTATGCGGATATCCTTTTGCCGGATTGTTCGTATCTGGAAAAATACGACTACATCAAAAGCGGGGCGCAGTGGGATTTCTCCGCAGAGCATCAGCAGTACATCGCCCCGCGCATGGCCCTGGTCGAGCCCGGATTTGAGCGCAAGGACTGTATCTGGATCACCAATGAAATAGCCAAACGCATGGGCTATGGCGATCAGATCCCGGTGGCCTCCCAGGAGGAGATGATGGCCAAGGCCCTGGAAGGCGTGGGCTTGAGCCTGGATAAAATCCGGGAAGCGGACGGCATCCATATCCAGCCGGGCGAAGATCCTTACGGTGATACCGATGACCTGCTGGTGCACTTTTTCAGCGAAGAGCTGGATGACTACGGCTATCCGGCCATTCCCACCTATATTCCGGTGGAGCCGCCGCCGGCAGGTTTCATGCGCCTCTTGTACGGCCGCACCCCGTTGCACACCTTTAACCGCTCCATCAATAACCCCTGGCTCATTCACGAAGCGCCGATCAACCCGGTTTGGGTCAACGACAAGGTAGCGCTGCGCCTTGGGTTGAAAAATGGGGATACGGTGCGCCTGGTCAACCAGGACGGGGTGGAATCACGCACCACCACCATTGTCAAGGTGACCCCCGGTATCCGCGAGGATGCGGTGTATCTCTATCATGGGTATGGCACCCGTAACAAGGAAATGACCTTTTCCGTGGACAAGGGCGTGGACGACACCAGCCTGATTACCAAACTGGTTGTTGATCCGGAAACAGGCGCGCATGGTTTGCGCAACAACTTCGTCAAATTGGTCAAAGTTGGGTGACCCCCTAATCGCCAACAGGAGGATTGAACTATGCGCTACGGCATGGTGATTGATATAGACCGTTGCGTGGGCTGTCACGCCTGCGTTATTTCATGCAAGGCAGAATGGGAGGTGCCCACCAAGTATGACCGTAACTGGGTACACCGACTTGGTCCGGCACAGACCTCCCAGGGCCTTTCCTACACCTATTATCCGGGCCTGTGCAACCACTGCGAAACCCCGACCTGCGTGCCGGTCTGCCCGGTGGAAAAGGTCAGGATGACCATGCAGGACACGAAAACCGGCGCGACCAAGACCATGGAAGTGGCCGCCACCTGGAAGGATCCCTTCAACGGTACGGTGCAGATCGACTACGAGCGTTGCATCGGTTGCGGGGCCTGCCGCGATGCCTGCCCCTACAACGCTCGCTACATCAATACCGAACTGGCGGATGAAACCTGCCTGGGTAAGGCCGATAAATGCACCTACTGCATGCCTAGGGTGGCGGAAGAGCTGGAGCCTGCCTGTGTGCAGACCTGTTTGGCCAGGGCCCGTATCTTCGGCGATCTGGATGATCCGACAAGCGAGATTTCGCAGTATGTGCAGAAGGGCGCAGTCGGCCTGACCTCGCCTGCGGTGCAGATTGGGCCGAACGGTATGTACTACGGGTCGAAAAAGGCGGATATGGAGCTTTTGATGACTACCTCCGCTCCTAAGGAAATGCCCAAGGTCAGTACACGCCGGGCTGCCTTTGAGGCCATGCGCCTTGCGGCCGGCCGGCAGATGAAAGACGTGGGCATGCTTGGCCTGGCCGGTGCGCTGATTGCCAAATCGTTCTCCTCTGAGGACAAGAAGGAAGAATAAGTATTCCTGCCTGATCGTTCGTGTGGATTGAGCGCCGTCCCCTTGGGGCGGCGCTTTTTTCTTCATTTCTGCTTCGGAGCCGGGGCAAATCGAGTAAGATGCTCTAAACAGCAAGGTATTCCTCACGTTTTCCCCTGAAGTCTTCCTACCCAGTATCTTTCGAGTATTTTATGAGCACTCCTTTTGTACATTTGCATCTGCACACGCAATATTCCTTTCTCGACGGCGCCATCCGCATACCGGAGTTGATCAGCCATGTTCAGGAACTGGGCATGGATGCCGTGGCCATAACCGACCACGGCGCCATGTACGGCGCCCTGGAACTGTATGAAAAGGCCAAAAAGGCCGGGGTCAAGCCGATTGTCGGCTGCGAATTTTACCTGGCGGAAAAGAGCATGGAGTTACGTGGTGTCGAGGCGGGCCACAACTTCCACCTGGTTGCCCTGGCCATGAACACTACCGGCTACAGCAACCTGATGAAGCTGGCCTCCCTGGCGCAGACCCGGGGTTTTTACCGCAGGCCGCGCATCGACTGGCCCACGCTCTTTGCCCACAATGAAGGCCTGATCATCCTCAGTGCCTGTCTGCAAGGGGAACTGGCCTGGCGCTGTACCCATGGCGACATGGGCGGCGCGCGCAAGCTGGCCAAGGAGGTGCGGGGTGTTTTTGGCGACCGCTTTTACCTGGAGATCCAGGAAAACGGCATCCCGGAACAAACCGTGGCCAATCAGGGCCTGATGAGCCTGGCTGACGAACTGAACATTGCCCTGGTTGCCACCAATGACTGCCACTATTTGCGGGCTAGTGATGCGCACGCCCATGCCGTGCTCCTGGCCATCCAATCCGGCAAAACCATTACCGATCCCAGCTGCTTCCGTTTTCCGACCGACAAGCTCTACGTCAAATCGGGCGAGGAGATGGCGCGCGAGTTCAGCTACTGCCCGCAGGCGGTGGCCAATACCTGCGAGGTTGCCGAGCGCTGCAACCTCGAACTCTCCTTTGATCAGCACTATTTTCCGGCCTATCCGGTGGAAGAAGGCCATACCCTGGAAGGCGACTTTGCCGAGGCCTGCTGGCAGGGATTGGATAAGCGATTGACAGACCTTGCCACTATGGAGCAAGTGAGCTCGGAGCAGGAAAAGGTCTACCGGGACCGGCTCGGCATCGAGATCGATGTTATCCAGAAAATGGGTTTTTCCGGCTATTTTCTTATTGTGGCCGACTTTATCAACTGGGCCAAGGCCAGGGACATCCCGGTCGGGCCGGGCCGTGGTTCCGGTGCGGGCAGCCTGGCCGCCTACTGCATGGCCATTACCGATATTGATCCCATCCCCTATGGTCTTATTTTTGAGCGTTTTTTGAACGTCGAGCGCAAATCCATGCCCGACTTTGACGTGGATTTCTGCCGGGACAGGCGCGATGAGGTTATGGACTATGTGCGCAAACGCTACGGCGGCGACGACTATGTGGCCCAGATCGTAACCTATGGTTCCATGAAGGCCAGGGCCGTGGTGCGCGATGTGGGCCGGGCCTTGGATATTCCGCTGCCCGAGGTGGACAGAATTGCCAAACTGGTGCCCGATAAACTGGGCACCACCCTGAAAGAGGCCCTTGATCTGGAGCCGCGTTTGAAAAGCGCCATGCAGGACAGCCGCATTCAGGAGTTGATCAATGTGTCCATGCGGCTGGAAGGTTTATCGCGCCACAAATCCATCCATGCCGCCGGCGTGGTCATCTCGCCGCGGCCCATGGTGGAGTTTCTGCCGGTCTGCGTGAAATCCGACAAGGAAGGCTCGGGCAAGGAAATCCTCACCCAGTACGCCATGAACTACGTGGAGAAGGTGGGGCTGATCAAGTTTGACTTTCTTGGTCTCAAGACCCTGACCATGATCGACAAGGCCTTAAAAAGCATTGAGGCGGATCTGGGCCGGAAAATCGATATCAACAAGCTGCCCATGGACGATCCCAAGACCTATGCCCTGCTTTCCCGGGGCGATTGTCTGGGTATCTTTCAACTGGAAAGCGACGGCATGCGCAACCTAGTGAAAAGGCTGCAGCCTGAGCAGTTCACCGATCTGATCGCCCTGGTGGCCCTATATAGGCCAGGCCCTCTGGAATCCGGCATGGTGGATGATTTTGTCGAGACCAAGCACGGCCGCAGGGCCGCAGACTATCCCTTACCGGAAATCAAGGGCGTACTGGAAGAGACCTACGGGGTTATCGTCTACCAGGAGCAGGTCATGAAGATTTCCAATATCCTGGCCGGTTACAGCCTTGGCGACGCCGATATCCTCCGCCGCGGCATGGGTAAGAAAAAGCCTGAGCTGATGGCGCAGGAACGGGGCAAATTCATGGCCGGTGCGGACCGCCAGGGGATCGACGCGGAAAAGGCGGGCCATGTTTTTGATCTGATGGAGAAGTTTGCGGGCTATGGTTTTAATAAGTCCCACTCTGCCGGGTATGCGTTGGTGGCCTACCAGACCGCGTATCTCAAGGCGCATTATGCTGCCCAGTTTATGGCAGCGCTTTTGTCCTGCGATGTGGATAACACCGACAAGGTGGTGAAATACATCCAGGAATGCCGCCAGATGCACCTTGAAGTCCTGCCCCCAGACATCAATGCTTCCTTCCGTGATTTTACGGTCAGCAACAGCAATATCCGTTTTGGTCTGGCTGCGATCAAGAACGTGGGCGGGGCTGCCCTAGACGCCATTATCGAAGAACGCACGGCAAACGGCAGCTATCGTTCCCTGACGGATTTCTGCACCAGGGTCGATGCCGCCAGGGTGAATCGCAAGGTGATCGAAAGCCTGATCAAGGTTGGGGCCTTTGACTCGCTCAACAGCCACCGGGCGCAACTGATGGCCATGCTGGATTTAAGCATGGAGCGGGCCAAGGCACTTCTGCGCAACCGTCTCAGCGGCCAGATGAGCCTCTTTACCTTGGGGCCTGCCTCTATGCAGGAAACGGAAACAGCGGAAGTGGATGCGCCCGAGGTGGACAAGTGGCCGGAACTGCAGCGACTGGCCTTTGAAAAGGAGAGTACGGGTTTTTACCTGACCGGCCATCCACTGGAGTCAGTGGTCGCTGAACTGGACCTGATGACAAGCGGTGATATTGCCTCTCTGGCCTCCATACGCGACGGCCAAGTGGTGCGGGTGGGCGGCCTCATCACCAGTTACCGCGAGCACAAGACCAAGAAGGGTGAGCGCATGGCCTTTGTGGTGCTGGAAGATATGGACAACAGCGTGGAACTGGTGGTTTTTCCCTCAGCCTTCGCACGCTACGACTCCCTGCTGACTAGTGACCAGCCCCTGGTGGTGATGGCCACTGTGGAACAGGCCGAGCGCGGGCCTAAACTGACTACCGAGGAAATCAGAACCCTGGCCGATACTCTGGAAAACTGCTGCGAGGAACTGCAGGTGAAGATGCGCGCAGACACGCTTACGCGTCAGGATCTGGCAGATCTGAAAGAACTGTTTTTTCAGCACCACGGCCCAATTCCGGTGCAGGTTACCTTAGGCTTTCAGCAGCGGGGCGAAGTGGATATCACAACCCACAGCGATATGGGGGTGCGGCCTAATCGCGGTCTTATCCGGGCCATCAGAAAGCAGTATGGTGAAAATGCCGTTGGCCTGCGCATGCGGGAGCCGGAAGCCGCGCCCCGAAGAAATGGCAGGGGCAATGGCGGGCAGTGGAAAAAGGACAAGGCGCCGGCCTGATTGATTGGCCAAAGACCATCTGCTGCGGTGACCTGCACTGCAGCAGATGGATCGGTGGATGAAGAGAGCAGTGAGCAGTTACGAAGAAAAACTAAACGTTTTCAAAGAGTTCATACTCGGTGGGCGCACCGAGCAGGATGTCTATCTGGTCCTGAATTACCTTGCGTTCATCACTAAACCACCAGTTACGCCAGTCGTCCAAGGTCTGCCAGGTGCTGATGACCAGGCTGACCCCCTCCTGATCGAGCCGG
>JAUNUN010000015.1 GCA_030538155.1 bacterium | reverse complement strand
ATGGAAGCAGGTCTTCGTTTCGCCATTCGTGAAGGCGGTCGGACCGTGGGTGCATGTGTATTCAGTGAAATTGTTGATTGAGGCCGACAATGATTCCAGCAGATAAGATACGGATTAGATTGAAGGGGTATGACCATAAGCTTCTGGATGCATCGACTCGTGAGATTGTAGATACAGCCAGGAGAACCGGCGCAACAGTGGTGGGGCCGATTCCCTTGCCTACGAGTGTCAATAAGTACACAGTGCTTCGCTCACCCCATGTGGATAAAAAATCTCGCGAGCAGTTTGAAATGCGTACCCACCGCCGCCTGCTGGATATTTTAGATCCCAAACTGCAGACCATAGACTCCTTGATGAAACTCGAGCTGTCTGCCGGCGTGGATGTAGAAATCAAGCTGCCCTGAGTGAAGATACACTCAGACAAGGGCGGTACAAGAAACGATTGATTTAGGTAGATAGCGATGCCGAAAACAAAAGGTATTCTGGGAAGAAAACTAGGGATGACCCGTGTGTATGATGAAAACGGTCATTCTGTTCCAGTAACCGTGATAGAGGCGGGCCCTTGCACTGTTCTGCAAAGAAAGACTGCAGATAAGGAAGGGTACGATGCGGTACAGCTTGGTTTTATGAAGCGTAAGCCGTCTCGGGTGAACAAGGCTGAGGCCGGTCACTGCAAGCGGGCTGGCTGTGAGGGCGGGTTCTATCATATCCGTGAATTTTCAGTGCAGGCCGATGACGATGTCGAGATTGGTCAGGAAATCACCCTTTCGTCACTGTTTAATGTCGGTGACAAGGTCGCTATCAGCGGTCTAAGCAAGGGGCGTGGTTTTCAGGGTGTCATTAAGCGTCATGGCTTTGCAGGCGGACGTAAAACCCATGGTTCCAACTTTCATCGTGCACCCGGCTCAATAGGTTGCAGTGCTTGGCCTTCACGGGTTCTGAAAGGTAAGAAAATGCCCGGCCGGATGGGTAATGAACGTGTAACCCAAAAGAATCTGAAGATTATTGATATTCGCGATGACAACGTCCTTTTGGTGCGTGGGCCGGTTCCTGGCGCCAAGGATGGTCTTTTGAATATCTATATCATGCCCGCCTAATCTTTGGGTGCTGAGGAGATAGAGATGGCTGTTTGCGATGTACTGAATACACGTGCCGAGAAAGTCGGTGAAGTTGATCTCGACGACACACTGTTCAATATCGAAGTGAATCCCGGCATCCTCCATGAAGTGGTGTGCCAGCAGCGCGCAGCGCGGCGCAGTGGCAATGCCAGCACCAAAACCAGGGGCGAGGTGCGGGGAGGAGGAGCCAAGCCGTGGCGACAGAAGGGAACAGGCCGAGCAAGGGCCGGCAGCCGCACCTCCCCACTTTGGCGCGGTGGTGGTACCGTGTTTGGGCCAAAACCACGCGACTACAGTTATACCATGCCGCGCAAGGTTAAAAAACTCGCGCTGAAAATGGCTTTGAGTGCCCGCCAACAGGAAGGAAATCTGGTTGTACTGGATAAGTTCGAGTTGGAAGCGATCAAGACTAAAGACTTTGTGGCGGTGTTGAGTGCCCTTTCCGTGAAAGATTGCCTCATAGTGGTTGATGAGATGGAGAGTAAGCTTGATTTGTCTTCCCGGAACGTGGTTGGAGTTAAGGTGCTCCCGGTTGCAGGGCTCAATGTCTACGACATTCTGAAGCACTCCAAGCTGATGCTGGTTCAGGGAAGCCTTGCCGGTATCGAACAGAGGCTGACAATATGAATACTGTATACGAAATCATTAGGCGACCAAGGTTGACAGAGAAAAGTAACCTTCTGCAGGAGGCCCAGAACACCGTGGTTCTCTCTGTTGCCGGCACTGCCAACAAGATTCAGATCAAAGAGGCGGTGGAAAAACTTTTTAACGTCAAGGTTGCCAAGGTTGCCACTGCGCATGTTGTTGGCAAAAAGAAGCGCGTTGGCGCTCGTTCCGTCGGAAAAACAAGGGACTGGAAAAAGGCATATGTGACGCTTGCAGAAGGAAAGATTGATTTTCTTGACAATCTGTAAAGCAGTCTTTTTCAAGGTACTCAGCGAATACAGCAGGAAGAACAATGGCTATAAAAATCCATAAACCTACCTCGCCAGGCAAGCGGCACTACGTTTCATTGGAGCAGGATCAACTTGCCCGCAAGGGACCTGAAAAGAGCCTGGTCGCTCCTTTGCAGAAATCAGGCGGTCGCAACAACTATGGCCGGATTACTGCACGCCATAATGGCGGCGGTCATAAACGGAAATACCGGCTCATTGATTGGAAGCGCGATAAGAACGGCATACCGGCCAAGGTAGTGGCCATCGAATACGACCCAAACCGTTCCGCGAACTTGGCTTTGCTCAGCTATATTGATGGTGAAAAAACCTACATCCTTGCTCCCAACGGTCTTGCCGTTGGCGATACCGTGGTATCTGGGCCTGATGCAGACATTAAGCTTGGCAACTGCCTGCCCATGTTCAATATACCGCTCGGCACGGTCATCCATAATATCGAGATGAAAATCGGCAAAGGCGCGCAGATGGTGCGCTCTGCCGGTGCTGCCGCGCAGCTTATGGCTAAGGATGGTAATCAGGTTTTGGTCAAATTGCCTTCAGGAGAAGTTCGTCGTTTCAGCAAGGATTGTCGGGCCTGTATAGGCCAAGTCGGTAATACCGAACACGGCAGCCAAAAAATGGGTAAAGCCGGTCGCGCTCGCTGGCATGGCATTCGCCCCTCGGTGCGCGGTGTTGCCATGAACCCGGTGGACCATCCGATGGGCGGCGGTGAAGGCAAGAGTTCGGGTGGGCGTCATCCTTGTTCTCCTTGGGGTATTCCAAGCAAGGGTTATAAGACCAAGAGGCGTAAAGTGACTGATCGGGATATCGTCAAGAAACGGAAATAGGAGCGGAGAGGATAAATCATGGGACGTTCCATAAAAAAAGGACCATTTGTAGATGACCATTTGATGCGCAAGGTTGAAGCTGCGCAGGAAAGTGGATCACGCAAGGTGATCAAGACCTGGTCGCGCCGCTCAGATATTCTTCCTGAAATGGTTGGGCTGACCTTTGCTGTGCACAATGGCAATAAATTTATCCCGGTCTATGTCACGGAAAACATGGTTGGTCATAAGTTGGGTGAGTTTTCTCCCACCCGCACCTATTATGGCCATGCCTCTGATAAAAAAGGACGTTAAGACCGCGCGCATAGAGCGAGTTTGAGAAGGGGTAGATCATGGAAGTGAAAGCCGTTGCGAAATATATTCGTATTTCTCCGCAAAAGGCGCGTTTAGTTGCTGATGTCGTTCGCGGCATGGATGCCGGTCAGGCACTGACTACGTTGCGTTTCATGCCCAAAAAGGGAGCTGCTATTATCCGCAAAGTGCTGGAGTCTGCGGTCGCCAATGCCGACCAGATGGGAACGGTTGATGTGGATACGCTTTTTGTCAAAGAGATCTTGGTTGATGGCGGACCGATATTGAAACGGTTCAGACCCAGGGCTCAGGGCAGGGCAACTCGTATATTGAAACGTTCAAGCCATATTACAGTGGTCGTTGACGAAAAATAATCGTTTGGACAACGTGTTCCATACAACTATCTGAAGTGCACGGAGGACATCTTGGGGCAGAAAGTTAATCCTATTGGCTTGCGGCTGAATATTACCAGGTCTTGGGAATCGATTTGGTACGCTGATAAGGCCTATGCAGCAAATCTGCATGAAGACCAGCGGGTGCGCGCCTATCTAAAGAAAAGGCTGTACCATGCTGGAATTTCCCAGATCATGGTCGAACGTACCGGAGACAAGGTCAAGGTTAAACTGTTTGCGGCCCGCCCAGGGATTATCATTGGCAAGAAAGGCGCTGAGATTGAAGGCTTGAAAAAGGATCTGGATCAGAAATTCAACAGACCTTTTCTGATCGACATCCAGGAAGTCCGCCGTCCTGAAGCCGATGCCCAACTGGTTGCAGAAAGCATTGCCCAGCAGCTTGAGCGCCGCATTGCATTTCGTCGTGCCATGAAAAAATCGATAAACTCTGCGCTGCGCTTTGGCGCACAAGGTATTAAAGTATCTTGTTCCGGCCGCCTTGGTGGGGCTGAAATGTCGAGAACCGAATGGTTTAAGGAAGGGCGCGTACCGCTGCACACCCTGCGTGCCGATATTGATTACGGCTTGGCAGAAGCTAAGACCACCTATGGCATTATTGGTGTCAAGGTGTGGATATTCAGGGGTGAGGTGCTTGCCGACGCACAGGATCGCACCCAGGCGGAAACTCAGCAGGCAACAGCCAGCTGAATACAGCCGGATAGAGATGTTTTATAAGGAGAGGTTACGCATATGTTAAGCCCACGCAAGGTTAAATATAGAAAACAGTTCAAGGGGCGGATGCGTGGTAGCGCGCAGCGAGGATCAGAGATCAGCTTTGGCGATTTTGCTCTCAAAGCTGTTGGCTGTGGGAAAATGACTGCACAGCAGATCGAAGCGGCGCGTATTGCCATCAACAGAAAGGTACGCCGTGGCGGAACTCTGTGGATTCGCGTTTTTCCAGACAAGCCCATTACTAAAAAACCCGCTGAGACACGTATGGGCAAGGGTAAGGGCTCGCCGGACCACTGGGTAGCTGTAATCAAGCCCGGCAAAGTGCTGTACGAGTTGAAAGGCATACCTGAAGAACTTGCCGTTGAGGCGCTGCGACTTGCAAGTTATAAACTGCCATTTCCGACCGCGATTGTGAGTAAGGGAGATAGCATATGAGCCGGAATTTCAAAGAACTCTCCATTGAAGAGCTGCACGCCAAGGATCGCGAGCTGCGGGAATCGTTGTTTAAGCTGCGCTTTCAGCATGGCATCCGTAGGTTGGACAATCCGGCTCAGCTTTCTCGATTAAAGAAGGATATAGCCCGGGTTCAGACCTATCTGACCGCTAAAGAGAACCAGCAATAACATGCGCTGCCAGCCAACGAACTGATAAAAGGGTTGAAATGAGTACGGAACATGTAAAGAAGACTCGCCGGGGTTTGGTAGTGAGCAACAGCATGGATAAGACTGTTGTCATTCTGGTTGAGCGCAAGGTACCCCACAAGCTCTACCGAAAGTATGTTCGCCAGAAAGTAAAATATATGGCGCACGACGCATCGAACCAATGCCAGGTTGGGGACCGGGTTCTCATTGAAGAATGCCGCCCTCTTTCGAGAAGGAAGCGCTGGCTGGTGCGGTCTGTGCTTGAGCGGGCCGCGTAAGGCTGCTCCTCTGGTACACAGAAAATGTTGAGGAAGAGGTTGGTGGAACCATGATCCAGACTGAAACTGTTTTGAATGTAGCCGACAATTCCGGCGCTCGTGAGATTTTGTGTGTACGCGTATTGGGCGGCACCAGAAAGCGCTATGCCGGCATCGGCGACATTATTGTTGTTACGGTAAAAGAAGCCATACCCCATGCCAAGGTTAAAAAAGGCGATGTGCTTAATGCGGTTGTAGTTCGTACGGTAACTCCGCTTGCCCGCCCAGAAGACACCATGGTCAAGTTTGATGAGAATGCGGCCGTCTTGCTCACAGGTGGTGGCGATCCTATTGGAACTCGTATTTTCGGACCAGTTGCCCGCGAGCTCCGCAGCCTTGGTTTTATGAAGATAATTTCGCTAGCGCCTGAAGTACTGTAAGCGCAGCAGACACGCTTGAAGATTGCAGAGGTAAATCACATGGGCCAGGGAAGGACGCGGCTGAAGGTCAACGATAAGGTTGAGATTATTGCTGGCAAAGACAAGGGGCGGGTAGGTAAGGTGCTCCGTTTTGATGACGCTTGCCGCAGGGTAGTGGTGGAGCGCATCAACATGATTACAAAACACCAGAAATCGCGAGACCCTAACCAGCCGGGTCAGATTGTCGAGCGCGAAGCCAGTATAGATATATCTAATGTTATGCTGGTTTGCCCGGAGTGTGCAGAGACTGTACGGACCGGCAACAAAGTGCTTGATGATGGCAGCAAGGCCAGGACCTGTAAAAAGTGTCAGGCTACGATTGAAACCCCCAAGAAATAAGGGTTGAGGTTGACGTTCATGGGAAGCTTAAAAGAATTGTATGATACCGAGCTGAAGGCCGGGCTGCAGAAGAAACTTGGCATTGAAAACGTCATGGAGGTCCCGAAAATTGAGAAGATTGTTCTCAATATGGGACTCGGCGAGGCGGTGCAGAACCCGAAAGTGGTTGATCAGGCTGCGGAAGAATTGAGTCGTCTGGCAGGGCAGAGGGCCGTGATTACCCGGGCAAGGAAGTCCATCGCCACATTCAAGCTCCGTGAAGGCATGCCTATTGGAGCGAGAGTCACCCTGCGGCACAACCGCATGTATGATTTTCTCTCAAAGCTGATCAATGTGGCCTTGCCCCGCGTACGCGACTTTCGTGGCGTCTCTGCCAAAGGGTTTGATGGCCGCGGTAATTTCTCCATGGGAATCACCGAGCACATCATCTTTCCCGAGATTGATTACGATAAAATTGAGAAAATTCGCGGAATGAATGTGACCATAGTCACCAGCGCCAAAACCGACGAACATGCCCACGCCCTGCTGGACGCCTTTGGCATGCCCTTCCGCAAGAAATAAACGCGCTGCCCGTAACAGGGTCAGTCGTTAAGGAGAATATGCTGTGGCAAAGAAATCACTGATGTGCAAGGCAACGCGAAAGCCCAAGTTTGCAGTACGTGCCTATAACCGTTGCCCGCTCTGCGGACGCTCACGGGCATACTACCGGAAATTTGGCATGTGCCGTTTGTGTTTCCGCAAGCTGGCGTCCCAGGGTGAAATCACCGGGGTCACCAAGTCGAGCTGGTAAATGATAGTCTGAGCACGATGCAAGGACTTAATTGAGAAGTTATCTGAGGACAAATTCCATGTCGATGAATGATCCCTTGGCGGACATGCTGACCAGAATCAGGAATGCCAGCAAGGCCCGCTTTCAATCAGTCGAGATGCCTCTTTCTGCCCTTAAGGCCGATGTGGCCAGGGTCCTGAAGGAAGAAGGCTACATCGAGGATTATCAGGTTGCCAAAGAAGGCCCCCAGGGTACGCTGAAGATCCAGCTTAAATATGGACCACATAACGAGCAGGTAATCACTGGTATCCGCCGGGTGAGCAAGCCGGGTCGTAGACAGTATACGGGCAACACAAAGATCCCTACAGTAATGAGTGGGTTGGGCATTGCAGTTTTGACTACTTCACGCGGGGTGATGACGGATCGGGCCGCGCGCAGGGAAAAGGTCGGCGGCGAATTGCTCTGTGAAGTGTGGTAATGATCAGAAAGCACAGCAAGTAAGATAAGGTGGCGAAATGTCCAGAATCGGCAAGCAGCCTATTTCCCTTCCCTCAGGGGTAAAGGTGGAAGTGAACGGCACGCGAATCAAGATAACCGGCAAGAAAGGCTCGCTTGAGCGTGATCTTCGTCCGGAGATGCGGGTAAAGGTTGAGGATAATCAGATTATTTGCGAGCCTCTTGGCAGCAGCAAACAGGTTGTGGCCTTCTGGGGCCTGACCCGCAGCCTGCTTAATAATATGGTTATTGGCGTGAGTGAGGGCTTTACTCGTGTGCTCAACGTCGAAGGCGTTGGATACAGGGCAAGTGTCAGCGGTTCAACCCTGACGCTGAATGTCGGCTACTCCAATCCGGTCAACTTTCCATTACCCGCAGGGATAAGCGGTGAAGTTGGTAAGGATAATGCTATCACCTTGCAGGGTATTGACAAGGAGTTGGTCGGACAGACTGCCGCTCGCATTCGTGCAGTGCGTAAGCCTGAGCCTTACAAAGGCAAGGGTATTAGGTATGCAGGTGAATATGTCGCCAGGAAAGTTGGTAAGGCAGGCGGTAAGAAATAAATTTATTTGATTTGGTGGACAAGATGGCCAAGACAAATCCTAAGGTGACAGCGAGAAAAAAGAGGGCACAGCGTATTCGCGCCAAAGTGCTGGGTACTGCTGAGCGGCCGCGCATGTGCGTGTACCGGAGTAATCGTCACATTTATGCACAGCTGATTGACGATGAGCACGGCGTGACCTTGCTGGCCTGTTCTACTGAAAGCAAAGTCTTCGACGCCTCTGTCAAAGGCAAGTGCGAGCAGGCCAAAGAGGTCGGTCGCCAGGTAGCTGAAAAAGCAAAGGCTGCTGGCATTGAGCGTGTGGTGCTCGATCGCGGGGGTAATCTGTACCATGGGCGCATTCGCTTCCTTTCGGAAGGAGCCCGTGAAGCCGGACTGGTGTTTTAGTTTTTTTGGTTTGAATTGAGCGAAGGAATCAAGTTTTGTTGAACGGGGGTGCCTCTTGGCCGAGTCTAAGCGAGCAAAGGATACTGTGCAGGAAGATCTGATCGAGAAAATCGTCTATATCAACCGTGTGGCCAAGGTGGTCAAGGGTGGACGGCGATTCAGCTTCAGTGCGATTGTGGTGGTTGGTGACGGCAAAGGCCGGGTGGGATATGGCTTGGGGAAGGCCAATCAAGTACCAGAGGCTATTCGCAAAGGTGTAGAACAGGCTCGCAAGGATATGCGAGCTGTTGCTCTTACCGATGTTTCCATTCCCCACAATATCATCGGTAAATTCAAGTCGGGCAGTGTGGTGCTTCGACCGGCTTCCGATGGTACCGGTGTGATTGCAGGCGGTGCGGTGCGTGCCGTGCTTGAAGCTGCTGGTGTGCAGAACATTCTAACCAAGTGTCTGGGTTCCAACAATCCTCATAACCTGGTCAAGGCTACACTGGCCGGGCTGCGGCAACTGCGCAGTGCAGAGCAGGTGGCACGGCTGAGGAATCTGAGTGTTGAAGACATGCTGACCTGATGGCAAGAGCGATATTTTGTGAATGGAAGTGGATACCATGAGTGATACCATTACGTATACACAGGTAAGGAGCTGCATTGGCAGCACCAAGGCCGTGCGTGCCACCATAAAAGGGTTGGGTCTTTTGCGCATGCACATGACGGTTACGAGGAAGGATACGCCTGAATTGCGCGGCATGCTGAACAAGGTGCAGCATTTGGTGCGCACAGAGGAGAGTAAGTAATGTTGAAGTTGAATACTTTATCGCCATCGCCTGGGGCGCGCAAGCAAAGCAAGCGTGTCGGCCGTGGACCCGCCAGTGGTACGGGCAAGACTGCGTCACGAGGCCACAAGGGTGCCCGTTCACGCACAGGCTATAGTATGAAGGCGGGCTTTGAGGGCGGGCAGATGCCTTTGCATCGCCGTTTGCCCAAGCGCGGTTTTACTAACATTTTTAAAGTACAGCCTGTGCTGATTACCTTGGCCATGCTGGATCGGTTTGAGGCCGGCACTATCGTGGATCAACAAACCCTGGCAGATGCCGGCCTGATCAAAGATACGAATGTGCCGGTTAAGGTGTTGGCTAATGGTGAGTTGCGTAAGGCCCTGACGGTCAAGCTGGCCAAGATCAGCCAGGGAGCCAGGGATCAGATTGTTGCAGCCGGTGGGACCGCCGAGGAAGTATAAATGAGTGGAATTGCTCGTATAGCAGCCATTCCAGAGCTGCGCAGAAGGATAATTTTTACCCTTTTGATGCTCTGTGTCTATCGGATGGGCGTTCAGATTCCTACACCAGGAATTAACGGTGAAGCCTTATCTGCCTTTTTTGAGCAGTATTCCAGTACTCTTTTCGGCATGTTCAACATGTTTTCCGGCGGTGGTTTGGAGAATTTCTCCATCTTCGCGCTGGGAATCATGCCCTATATCTCTGCATCTATTATTATTCAGTTGCTCACCGTGGTGGTGCCTCAATTAGAGGCCTTATCCAAGGAAGGAGAAGCAGGTCGGCGTAAGATCACACAATACACTCGCTATGGTACTGTGGTCTTATCCGTGATTCAGGGCTTTTTCATTGCTGCAGGCCTTGAGGGTCACACAGGACCGAACGGGATGCCTATTGTCCTGGACCCAGGGCTGCAGTTCAGGTTGATGACGGTCTTGACGCTAACCTCAGGCACTGCCTTTATCATGTGGCTGGGCGAGCAGATGACGGAGCGAGGTATCGGTAACGGTATCTCCCTCATTATCTTTTCAGGCATTGTCGCACGCTTGCCTGCTGCATTTGGCAACTCCATAGAGTTGATCAAGGCTGGTGAATTGTCCCTGATGTTTGCACCGGTTGTTCTGCTCATGATCATCGCGGTCATTGCCTTCATCATCTTTATGGAAACCTCCCAGAGGCGTATTCCCATCCAGTACGCTAAACGGGTAGTAGGCAGACATGTCTATGGCGGGCAGTCATCACATTTACCGCTGAAGATCAATGTATCTGGGGTCATTCCGCCGATTTTTGCCTCATCCATCATGATGTTTCCCGCGACGATCGGCACCTTTGTCCAGATTGACTGGGTGCAGCGAGCCTCAGCGGCCCTGTCGCCGGGAACACCATGGTACTATGTTTTGTTTGTGGGTTTGATTGTTTTTTTCTGCTTCTTTTACGCTGCAGTTACCTTCAAGCCCGATGATGTAGCTGAGAATTTGAAGAAGAATGGCGGCTTTATTCCGGGCATCAGGCCCGGCAAAAAAACTGCCGACTTTTTGGACAAGACTTTGATGCGTCTGACCGTGATCGGAGCGGTGTATCTTAGTGCAGTCTGTGTCATGCCCACTCTGCTGATTAGTGGCCTGAATGTGCCCTTTTATTTCGGCGGAACCGCTTTGTTGATCGTGGTAGGTGTTGCCATTGATACCATTGCTCAGATTGAGTCGCATATGATTATGCGTAACTACGATGGCTTCATGAAGGCGGGCCGCATTCAAGGTCGTCGCTAATCGGGCTGACAGAGTCGTGACAAAAGTAAGCGCCATTCATCTTAAAACCGGCGAAGAAATAGATCTCATGCGCCATGCGAACCAGGTTGTAGCAGAGGTGCTGACTCTTTTGGAAAATGAAGCGACACCAGGCATGACTACCTGGGATCTGGATCGTCTTTCCGAAGAGTGTTGTCGCGACTTAGGCGCAGCGCCTGCCTTTAAGGGATACTATGGTTTCCCAGCCAGTTTGTGCGCTTCAATCAATGAAGAGGTGGTGCACGGTATCCCTTCCCGTAAGCGAGTGCTGCGTGAAGGAGACATTGTTTCACTAGATTTTGGTGCGCTCTATAAGGGCTTTTATGGTGATTCCGCTATTACTGTGGCGATAGGGCATGTTAATGACCGAAAGGCCCGTCTCATGCGGGTAACTGAAGAATCGCTGTACAAGGGTATTGCCGAGGCACAGGCTGGCAACAGAGTGTCCGATATTTCAAAAGCTGTACAAGCCCATGCGGAAGGTGCTGGATTTTCAGTGGTACGCCAGTATGTGGGACATGGCATAGGAACGCAACTGCATGAAGCACCGGAAGTACCAAACTACTGCGCGCCAGAGACATCGTCGCCACGCTTGCAGGCAGGTATGGTTTTAGCCATTGAGCCTATGATCAATATGGGCACATATGCAGTAAAAACACTCGGTGATCGATGGACAGTGGTCACAGAAGACCGGCAGCCTTCAGCCCATTTTGAACATAGCGTCGCTATTACCTCAACAGGGCCGGTAATATTGAGCAACCGGGTTTAATTGCCAGGGGCTGAATCGGTTTTGCATTAAATTATATTGAAAAAAAAACAATATTAGAATATATAACAAAATTTGCTCTAGCAAATTTAGGGGTTGAATGCGGTATGGCAAAAGAAGATGCCATTGAAGTAGAAGGAACAATTGTTGAGCCGTTGCCGAACGCGATGTTTCAGGTAGAGCTGGACAATGGTCATAAGGTTTTGGCACACATATCCGGGAAGATGCGCATGCATTATATTAAAATTCTTCCCGGTGACCGTGTGACTGTAGAGCTGTCGCCCTACGACCTCAGTAGAGGCAGGGTTACGTTCCGCAGCAAATCCGGAAAGGGAAGGCGTTAAATAATATACCGGAGATGGACAATGAAGGTGCGATCATCCATAAAAAAAATTTGCAGTGAATGCCGGATCCTCAAGCGGAAAGGCGTTATTATGGTCAACTGTGTGCATAAAAAGCACAAGCAGCGTCAGGGATAATGCTGGCCGGTCGTGAATTTCATTCAGATAGTGGAGTGATACTTTGGCACGTTTAGTAGGTGTGGATTTGCCACGCAACAAGCATATGGATCGGGCCCTGACCTATATTTACGGTATCGGTCTGACGTCGGCGCGGGAGATACTGGATAAGGCGGATTTACCGTACCAGATGAACAGTGATGATCTAAGCAGCGACGATGTCAATCGTCTGCGTATCATCATTGAAACCGAGTATGTGGTAGAAGGTGACAGGCGTCGTAACGTGTCCATGGATATCAAGCGGCTGATGGACTTGGGCTGCTATCGTGGTCGTCGCCACCGCCGCAGTCTACCTGTGCGTGGTCAGAGGACAAAAACCAATGCCCGGACCCGCAAGGGGCCTCGCCGAGGCGCCGCAGTTCGCAAAAAATGATCGTGCCTTAGGCATACTTGTTAGCTGATAGAAGGGGAATGATACATGGCCAAGCCATCGAAGATAGCCGCAAAGGTACGACGCAAAGATAAAAAGAATGTCTCAGAAGGTGTTATTTTTATCTACTCTACCTTTAATAATACGGTAGTTACGGTTTCGGATCGTCAAGGAAATACGCTTTCCTGGTCAAGTTCTGGCGTCTTAGGCTTTAAGGGTTCGAGGAAATCGACCCCCTTTGCTGCCCAGAATGCACTCAGCGATGCGGTATCCAAGGCCAAGGAGCATGGCCTGCGTAAGGTTGAAGTTCGGGTAAGCGGC
The DNA here is from genome assembly GCA_030538155.1 of bacterium. Classification (GTDB taxonomy): domain Bacteria; phylum Desulfobacterota; class Desulfobulbia; order Desulfobulbales; family Desulfobulbaceae; genus Desulfobulbus. The sequence continues at coordinate 43,206 of JAUNUN010000015.1, read as the reverse complement.
CCTGGGCCTGGGCGCGAGGCTGCATTGCGTGCGCTGACCTCGCTTGAGCTTGATGTCACTCGTATTGTTGACACCACTCCTTTGCCGCACAATGGTTGCAAACCGCCGAAAAGGCGTCGTGTCTGACTGCACGATATTATATTTGCTTATGGCCGCACGCTAAGGGCGGTGTCCGGGATTTTGTTGGAGGTACAACTTGGCTAGATATACAGGAGCATCCTGCAGGCTTTGCAGGCGTGAAAACCTCAAGATGTTTTTGAAGGGTGATCGCTGCTATTCAGATAAATGCGCTTTTGAGAGGCGCTCATTTGCGCCGGGGCAGCATGGGCAAAACCGGTTTCGCAAGCCGTCCGACTATGCAGTGCAGTTGCGCGAGAAACAAAAAGTCAAACACATGTACGGCATGTTTGAGGCGCAATTTCGTCGCTTCTTTGAAGAGGCAGAACGAGTGCGCGGCGTTACCGGCGAGACTCTGTTGATCATGCTGGAGCGACGTTTAGACAATGTCCTGTATCGCTTGGGTTTTGCCAGCTCCCGCACCCAGGGTAGGCAGATGGTGCGTCACAGTCTGGTTACGGTCAATGGCCGCAAAGTGAATATTCCTTCCTTTCAGGTCAAGCCGGGTGATGTCGTTGCTTTGAAGGAAAAGCAACAGAAAAACGAGTTGGTTGTGGATAACATGCAGGGCGCAGCCCGTAGAGGTGTGCCATCTTGGCTCGAACTTGATGCTGCTGCCTTCAAGGGGGTTGTCAAAGCAATGCCCAACCGTGACGAGATCACTATGCCCATTCAGGAACAGTTGATCGTCGAGCTGTATTCGAAGTAATATTTTACTGTCAGGATTTCATGGCACAGGAAATTCGGGATAGCAATCCCTTTTATAAAAACTGGCATAATCTGATTTCACCGGATGCGCTTGAGGTAAATGAGGAGACGCTGACAGACTATTACGGCAAATTTATTTGTCAGCCGTTGGAGCGAGGCTTTGCCACTACCATAGGCAACTCTCTGCGGCGGATTATGCTTTCCTCGATCCGAGGTGCGGCCATTACTGCTGTACGTCTGAATGATGCGCTTCATGAGTTTACCACCATTGATGGAGTGCACGAAGATGTGGCCGATATCATTCTCAATTTGAAGCAAGTGCGCGTGAAGATGAACACGCCGGAGTTGCGAACCGTGCTCATTGAAAAAACCGGACCTTGCGCAGTCACCGCTGCTGACATCAATGGCGGCACAGCGGTTGAAGTGATGAATCCGGAACAGCACATCTGTACTATAACGGGCGAAACACCGTTCCGGGCCGAACTGACAGTTGAGTGGGGCAAGGGGTATGTCACGGCCGAATTGAACAAAAAAGAAGGGCAACCGATTGGCGTTATTCCAATAGACGCGGTTTTTTCTCCTATCATTAAGGTACAGTATACTATTAGTCAGGCCCGTGTCGGCCAGCAGACCGACTACGATCGGCTGACCATGGAAGTCGAAACCGACGGCAGTGTCGCTCCTCGCAATGCTCTTGCCTATGCGGCCAAGATCCTGAAGGAGCAAATGACAATTTTTATCAATTTTAACGAGGAGATAGCAAGAGCTCCTGCTCGTGCCGAGGGTGAGGATGACGGCAGTAGTTATCCACCCTTCCTTGATAAAAACGTTGAAGATTTGGAGCTTTCGGTCCGTTCTGCTAACTGCCTTAAAAATGCGCAGATTCAGTATATCGGCCAGTTAGTCAACAAGACGGATGCCGAGATGCTCAAGACCAAGAACTTCGGTCGTAAGTCCTTGAATGAAATCAAAGCGCTGCTCGCTGAGCACAATCTCACTCTGGGAATGAATTATTCCGGATGGGTTCCCCCTGAAGAGCGCGATGAAGAAAACCAGGAATAGACGCACCGCGTACGTGCACCACAGCTTATAAAGGAATTCTGGCATGAGACATAGAAAAGTAGGCCGTAAGCTAGGCCGGGTTAGTTCGCACCGCGATGCTATGATGCGCAATATGGTTACCTCGGTATTGGAGCATGAGCGTATTGTGACTACAGTACCAAAGGCGAAAGAAGCTCGCCGCGTGGTTGACCAGATGATTACGCTGGGAAAGCGAGGTGATCTGCATGCGCGCAGGCAGGCCATGTCGTACGTGCGCTCCAAGAGTGTGGTCGCTAAACTCTTTGATGAGTTGGGCACCCAGTATGCAGAGCGCCAGGGTGGTTATACTCGCATCGTTCGCACCGGCGTGAGAGCAGGAGATGCGGCTCCGATGGCCATTCTGGAACTGGTTGACTATAAGGATGAGCTGGGCACAACCGCTGAAGCGGAAGAGTAGTAAACGCTCACGCAATATCCATATACTCGTATGGAAGGCTGGTATGATTCATACCAGCCTTTTTTCGTATCCGCCCGCTGCGATCTTTCTAATCAACAACTACCATGGACGAATCCAGCCAAAGCCAGTGGCAGCAGATACACACAAAAGACAGTTTTGCTTTTCGCTGCCACCCTGAAGTGCCTTGTTTTCTCGTCTGCTGTTCCAATGTGCATTTGCTGCTCTATCCCTACGACATCCTGCGCCTGAAGCAGCGACTCGGCATGCATTCCGGCGATTTTCTCGCCCGGCACGTCGAACTCTGTGAGGGCAGTCATCCCTTTTTTCCGGGAGTGCAGTTGCGGCTTGGTGATCAGGAAGGTCATCCCTGTCCTTTCCTTGAAGACAAAGGCTGTGCTGTCTACCGGGAGCGACCTTCTGCCTGCCGAACCTATCCGCTGGAACGCGGAGTAGGCAAGTCAAACAAAGATTCAGACCTGCAGGCGCAGTACTTTCTTACCAAGCATCCCTGGTGCAAGGGACATGCAGAGCAACACAGCTACACCCTGCGGCAATGGGAGCGGGAACAGGGATTGTACGAGTGGAATCTGCACAACGATTATTGGGCTGAACTTGATGCCTTTTTTGCGCAAAATCCCTGGGCAGGTGAAGGCAAGGCAGGCCCCATGCAGCAACTGGCATTCATGGTCTGCTACAATATCGACGCATTTCGCGAGTATGCGGAGCAGCATCGCCTGCTGGATGAGTTTCGACTGCACAAGACGGAACGGCGCGCTATTAAGAGTAGGGATGATGCCTTGCTGATTTTTGGTTTCAAGTGGCTTGAATACGTACTGGGCGGAAGGAAACAACTCATTGCCCGCTGACAGGCGCGCCGCCAATAGTCGTCATAAATGGCGCCGCGCCTGGGCCTGTCGTACGTTCCTTCACCTTCCAATTCCTCAGCAAAGACTTGTCTGTAGCTGCCTTGACCTTGAATTGGTATCATGCCATGCTTGGATAAAACATTGAAAGCAAGCTTTTGTTCTGGTAAAGTAATAATCTTTTCAAAATGTCGGCAGCAGCGGTGCTGTCGACCAATACACACGCCCGAACAAGCCCTTGGTGCCCTCTTTGTGGGTCGGCTGCTGGGCGGAGGATGAACCATAAAGGAGAATTAAAATGGCAAACGTGACAATGCGGCAGATGCTGGAGGCAGGTCTTCATTTCGGCCATCAGACTCGGCGCTGGAATCCCAAAATGAAACCTTATATCTACGGGCCGAGGAATGGCATCTATATTGTCAATCTTGACCTGACCATGAAGATGTTCCGCAAGGCCTTTCACTTCATGGCGGAGTCTGTGGCCGAGGGTGGCTCCATCCTCTTTGTCGGCACCAAGAAACAAGCCCAGGCCATTATCAAGGAAGAGGCGGAGCGCTGCGGCATGTACTATGTCAACCACCGCTGGCTGGGCGGTATGCTCACCAACTTCCAGGCCATCCGTAATTCGATTGAGCGCTTGAAAAAGATCGAAGCCATGCAGGAAGACGGCTCCATCAACCGTTTTCCGAAAAAGGAAATTTTGCAGATGGAAAAGGAGCGCGTCAAACTTACGCGCAACGTGGGGGGTATCAAGAACATGCGCAGCCTGCCGGATGTGCTCTTCATCATTGATCCCCGGAAAGAGGACATTGCCGTGGATGAGGCGACCAAGTTGGGTATTCCCATTGTCGCCCTGACCGATACCAACTGCGACCCGGACGGTATTGATTATGTCATTCCCGGTAACGATGACGCCATCCGCGCCATTAGACTGATCACCTCTCTGATGGCCGAGGCCGTGCAGGAAGGCAAGGCGCGTCGTGGTGAGGAAACTCCCGCCGGGCTCGATGAGATGGAAAGCGCCATGACGAGCCGGCAGGAAGAGCCTGATCAGGCTGCCGAATAGATCAATCTGTTTTTACATTGAACTGAGGCTGCCTTGAGCAGCCTGCACATAAGGGAGAGATACCTGTGACAATTACAAGTCAGATGGTCAAGGAACTGCGCGACAAAACCAATGCCGGCATGATGGACTGCAAAAAGGCGTTGACCGAAACCGGCGGTGATATGGAAAAGGCTGTTGACCTGCTGCGGCAGAAGGGCTTGGCTGTTGCGGCCAAGCGTTCCGGCCGTGACGCCAATGAAGGCATCGTGGAGGCCTATATCCACGCCGGCGGCAAACTCGGTGTATTGGTGGAAGTGGTTTGCGAAACCGATTTTGTTGCTAAAACCGATGATTTCAAAGCTTTTGCCAGGGATGTGGCCATGCACATTGCTGCGATCAACCCTGTGGCTATCAGCCGCGACGAGGTTCCGGCAGAGCTTTTGCAGCGGGAGAAAGATATCTACATCAACCAGGCCATTGAATCCGGCAAGCCACAGCAGATTGCTGAGAAGATGGTAACCGGCAAGATGGAGAAGTATCTTTCTGAAATTTGCCTGCTGGAGCAGAAGTTTGTCAAGAATCCGGATTTGAGTGTGCAGGATCTGCTCAATGAGGTCATCTTGAAGATGGGCGAGAACATTTCCATCCGTAAATTCACCCGCTACCAGATTGGCTGATGCCGTTGGCGAGCGCGGCCAGCACGGAATTTTCATAGAGTTAGAAGGACTACAACCGGGTGGTGCTGTTCGGCGCCACCCTTTTTTACGCCATGGAGCAGGACGAATGCGATACCAACGGGTTCTGTTGAAGATCAGCGGCGAGGCGCTGATGGGCGCTGCGCCCTACGGCATCAGCATTGATATGGTGCGTTTTGTTGCCGAAGAAATTAAGGCAATTCATCAAACCGGGGTGCAACTTGCCCTGGTCATTGGCGCGGGTAATATCTTTCGGGGTGTTGCCGGGGCAGCCGGCGGTATGGACCGCGGCGCTGCCGACAACATGGGCATGCTGGCCACGGTGATGAACTCGCTTGCAATGCAGGACGGTTTGCAAAAAGTTGGTGTGCATGCCCAGGTCATGTCGGCCATTGCCATGATGAATGTCTGTGAACCCTATGAACGGGTCAAGGCAGTGGCGCATCTGGAGCAGAAACGCGTGGTTGTTTTTGCCGCCGGAACGGGCAACCCTTACTTTACCACCGATACCGCCGCAGTGTTGCGGGCCCTTGAGATCAAGGCCGATGTGGTCATGAAGGCTACCCGCGTTGATGGAGTGTATGACGCTGATCCGGAAAAAAACCCTAAGGCAGTGCGATACAGCAGCTTGAACTATACCACCCTGCTGCGGGATAACCTGCAGGTGATGGATGCAGCCGGCATTTCACTGGCACGGGAAAACAAGCTGCCCATTTTTGTGTTTAACATGCTTGAGCGCGGCAATATTGTCAAAGCGGTTCAGGGCGAGGATATAGGTACCCTGATTACGGAATAAACGCTGTATCGTGCAGTTCGACACAGCGGCAGATACGGGAGGAATGCGCAAATGATTGATGTTCAGGACGTGAAGGATAAAATGGAGGCCGGCATCGAGGCCCTGAAGAGAGAGCTGGTGAAAATCCGTACCGGCCGCGCCTCCTTGGCGCTGCTGGAGGGCATCAAGGTCAATGCTTATGGTTCCAGCATGCCCATGGAGCAGGTCGGCACCATGACCATCCCGGAAAACAACATGATAGCCATCAAGCCCTGGGATCCGCAGGTGCTGCCCATGATCGAAAAGGCGATTCTCGCCTCCGACCTGGGGCTCACTCCGGCCAATGACGGTCATGTCATCCGGCTGACCATTCCACCGCTTACCGGCGAGCGTCGTGCCGAGCTGGTCAAGCAGGTGAAGAAGATTGGGGAGGAGTACAAGGTGGCGGTACGCAATGTACGCCGGGACACCAACGACGCCCTGAAAAAATTGAAAAAGGACAAGGACATCTCTGAAGATGATATGTTCCGTTTGCAAGAGGAAACTCAGAAGGCAACCGATGCATACATCACCAAGATTGACGCCATTGTCGAGGGTAAGGAAAAGGAAGTGATGGAGGTGTGAGCGGAGCACCGCTCCCTCCAGGCCCGGCATCATGAGTACAGAAACAACAGGTTTGACTGTTCCAGGCCATATTGCCATTATCATGGATGGTAATGGCCGCTGGGCCCAGGAACGGGGGCAATTCCGCCTTTTCGGCCACAAGGCCGGGGTGCAAGCGGTGCGCGAAGTGGTGGAAACCGCACGCAGTCTGGGGGTGCGGTACCTGACCCTCTATGCCTTTTCCACGGAAAACTGGCGGCGTCCGGAAAATGAGGTCAGTGGCCTGATGGCTCTCTTACAGAGTTATCTCAAGGCGGAACTGAAGACCATGCTGCGCAACGACATCAGGCTCTGTTGCTTGGGCGAGGTGCAACAACTGCCTGTCGAAGTGGGACAGGTTCTTGAAAAGACCATGGCCAAGACCGCGCACTGCAGTGCCATGGTGCTCAACTTGGCTTTGAGCTACGGCGGCCGTAACGAACTCTTGCGCGTTGCTCGGAATCTTGCCCGGGAATGCGAGCAGGGTACTCTGCACTGGGCGGATATCGATGAAACCTTGTTTACCGGCCGCCTTTACAGCGCGGGTCAGCCCGACCCGGACTTGCTGATCCGCACCGGCGGTGAGCACCGTCTTTCCAATTTTCTCCTCTGGCAGCTTTCCTACGCTGAACTGTATTTCACTGACACCAAGTGGCCTGATTTTCGCTGCCAACACTTGGTTGCAGCCATAGAAGCCTACAATCAGCGCCAGCGCCGTTTCGGCAAAACCGGCGACCAAGTACAACAACCGGAGCCTTTATGAATAGGGTAATTCCCGGTCTGATCCTGGCCGCAGCTTGGCTCTTGCTCCTGGCCTCGGCCCCGGCCTGGCTCTTTGGGCTGGTGCTTGTCTCCGGTGCGAGCCTTGCCTTAAGCGAATACTTCCGCATGGGTCTTCCTGCCCTGCAGGGAGGTGTGCGGCTCTTGGCCATCCTGTGCAGCCTTGCGCCGGTGCTGAGCGCCTTGAGCGGTCAAGCAGAGCTGGTGCTTTTTGGTCTTTTTCTAAGCCTTGCCGCGTGCATTGCCATGGGGCTCAGCCGCTACTCCAGCTGGGACAACGTGCTCCACTTCCTGAGCCATGCCGGCTTTGCCGGTCTCTACATCGGCTTGTGCAGCGCCTATCTCATGCTCCTGCGCCTCCAGCCCCAGGGCAGTTTCTGGCTGATCCTGCTGACCACTATCATTGCCGGTTCCGACACCGGCGCCTACTACAGCGGTCGCCGCTTTGGCCGCCGTAAGATTTTTCCCAACATCAGCCCCAAGAAGACCCTGGAGGGTGTGCTTGGCGGCATCGTCTGCGGCGTGGCCTTTGCCGTCATTGTGCAACTCCTCATGAATGGGCCGATATCCCTGATTCTGCTTGTGCCGGTGGCCGCTTTTCTGGTGCTCATCGGCATTGCCGGTGATTTGACCGAGTCTATGATCAAGCGGGCCAGCGGGGTCAAGGATTCCGGCACCATTCTGGCCGGGCATGGCGGCTTGCTGGACCGCATTGACAGCCTTTTGCTCAGTGCGCCTGTACTCTACTATCTGCTGTATTTTCTGGGAATCTCGTGAAAACCCTGGCGCTTCTCGGTTCAACCGGCTCCATTGGCTGCAATGTCTGTGCGGTGGTGCGCCAGTTTCCGGAGCGCTTTCGCCTCTGCGCCCTGGCCGCTGGCCGCAATATTGAGCTGTTGGCCCGGCAGGTGATCGAATTTGCGCCCGACTGCGTGAGCGTGGCCGAGGAGTCCCTGGTGGCCCCGCTTGCCGCCTTGTTGCCGGCAGCATACCGCTCAAAAATTGTTTGGGGAGAAGGGGGCCTGTGCCGGGCCGCAACCCAGGCTGAAGCCGATATGACGGTCAGTGCCGTGGTTGGGGCAGCAGGCCTGCAGCCAACCTTGGCCGCCATCCGTGCGGGCAAGGATATTGGTCTTGCCAACAAGGAAACCCTGGTCATGGCCGGGCGGCTGGTTATGGCGGAGGTCCGCAAACAGGGCCTGCGTCTCTTTCCCATTGATTCGGAGCACAGCGCCATTTTTCAGGCCCTGGAAGCGGGCAGATCCCAGGATGTGAGCCGCCTGCTCCTGACCGCCTCCGGCGGCCCATTCCGCAGCTTGAGTGCGGCCGAACTGGCACAGGTCGGCCCAGAGGCGGCTCTAGCTCATCCCAACTGGTCCATGGGCAAAAAGATCTCCATTGATTCGGCCACCCTGATGAACAAGGGCCTGGAAGTAATCGAGGCCCGCTGGCTCTTTGACATGCCGCCGGAACAGATCGAGGTGGTGGTGCACCCGCAGTCTATTGTCCATTCCCTGGTAGAATATCAGGATGGCTCTTTAGTGGCGCAGCTCGGCATTCCGGATATGCGCATTCCCATCGCCTATGCCCTGACCTATCCCGAGCGCATGCCTCTGGCCATGCCGCGTCTGGATCTGACCCGTTGTGGATCGCTCGACTTTGAAGCACCGGATCATGACCGGTTCCCGGCCCTGCGCCTGGCCTACGAGGCCCTGCAACAGGGGGGAACCCAGCCGACGGCGCTCAACGCAGCCAATGAGGTGGCGGTCGCCGCCTTTCTGGCCGGTCGCATCTCTTTTCCGCAGATCACCCGTATGGTGGCCCAAACCCTTGACCAATGCCTGGAGGGAGATGATTGTGATCTTGAGGCTATCATGGCTGTCGATGCCGAGGCGCGCCGCCTAGCAGGTCAGTTCCTGTCTGCATGTGCCAATTAGTAAAGTCGTTTTTTCTGTTCCTTTTACTTGTTTCTAGTGTGATGGCTACGCTTCTTTCTTTTATCTTTGTTCTGGGCGTTTTGATTTTCGTCCATGAACTCGGACATTTTCTCTTTGCCAAGGCCTTTGGCGTGCGGGTGCTGAAATTTTCCCTTGGTTTCGGCAACAAGCTGGTGAGCAAACAGTGGGGTGAAACCGAATATCTCATCAGCGCCTTTCCTTTGGGTGGTTACGTGAAGATGTACGGCGAGGAACCGGGCGAGGAGGTCTCGGCTGAAGACAAGCAGGTTTCCTTTGCCCACAAGCCCTCCTGGCAGCGTTTTCTCATTGTCTTTGCCGGACCGCTTTTCAACATGGTTTTTGCGGTCCTGCTCTTTTTCAGCCTCTTCCTCTTTGCCGGTCTGCCCGAACCCGTGGATTCAAGCGTCGTGGGTCAGGTTACCGCAGGCTCTGCGGCGGAACGCGCCGGTCTTGAAAAAGGGGATACCATCCTCTCCATCAATGGTGAACGCACCACCTCGTGGCTGGAAGTTTCCGGCCTGATTCGGGACAGCGGCGGCAAGCCCCTTACCCTGGAAGTTCAACGCGGAGAGCGTCGCCTGCAGGTGGAGGCTGTGCCGGAGATGCTGCCCATACGCAACCTCTTTGGCGAGGAGGTGGGGCAAAAATACATGATCGGCATTGCCCCAACCAATGAACTCACCTATGTACGGGCCTCGGTGGGCCAGTATGCCCAGGCCGCGCTGGTGCAGACCTGGAACCTCAGCTATCTGACCGTGGTGGGCATCGTCAAGATGATCCAGCGGGTCATTCCGGCAAGCGAGCTTGGCGGCCCGATCCGCATTGCTGAGATCGCGGGGCAGCAGCTCGAAGCAGGCTGGATGAACTTCCTCTACTTCATGGGGCTGCTCAGCGTGAATCTCGGCATCCTCAACCTCTTGCCGGTGCCGGTTCTGGATGGTGGCCACCTGGCCTTCCTTTCCCTGGAAATGGTCAGGCGCAGGCCCATGAGCGAGCGTACCATGGAGATCAGCCAGAAGATCGGCATCGCCCTCTTGGGCACTCTGATGATTTTTGTCTTCTATAACGACATAGTGCGCCTTGTGCAGCGATGGATGGCCTCCTGATTCTGGCCCTTGAAACGGCAAGCGGCTGCGGCAGCGTAGCCCTCACCCAGGGCGGTCGCGCCCAAGGCCGTCTGCTGGCCGAGTACAGCCTCTATCCCCGCCGATCCCATTCTCGACAGTTACTGGGCCTGGTACAGGCTCTGCTGGAGGCAAGCGCTGTCGACTGGGAGGCAATCGATGCCGTGGCCGTCAGCCAGGGGCCGGGTTCCTTCACCGGTTTGCGCATCGGTATGGCAGCAGCAAGGGGGCTGGCCTTTGCCGCCGGCAAACCGCTTATTGCCGTACCCACTCTGGATAGCCTGGCTGCATCACTGCCGCCCCTAAAGGAGCGGGTTTGTACCCTGCTTGACGCCAGAAAAAACCAGGTTTATGCTGCCTTTTATAACACTTTCCAGATGGACGAGAGCGGCATGCCCCAGCGTCTTGGCCCTTACCTGGTCTGTGCGAGCGCATCGTTGCTTACCCGTATTACGGAACCGGTGATCTGCATTGGGCCGGGGTTGGCGGTCTGCGATGAAAGCTTTATCAAGCATCCGCTCTTGCGCCCTGCACCCCCTGCCATCAACCAGCCCAGGGCAGCCATGATTGGTTTTTGCGCGGCAGAGCTGATGCGGCACGGCGCACAGCAGGTCGATCCCCAGCCCCTCTACGTGCGCGCCTCGGAGGCGGAGTTGAATCTGGTTGCCCAGGGGAAAACGGGAGGAGGGGCATGATCACACGCAGGCCAACCCAGCAGATACGGATTGGTTCGGTAACTATTGGCGGGGATGCGCCCATTGTGGTGCAGTCCATGACCAATACCCTCACCAGCGACGTGGAGGCGACCAGCGTCCAGATCGAGCGCCTGGCCCAGGCCGGCTGCGAACTGATTCGCGTGGCTGTGCCGGACATGGAGGCGGCCCGCGCCCTCACTGAAATCCGCAAGCGCAGCCCGCTTCCCGTCATAGCCGATATCCATTTTGATGCGCGCCTGGCCGTGGCGGCCCTGGAGCATGGGGCCCAGGCCATCCGCATCAACCCCGGCAATTTGGGCGGTTTTGACAAGCTCATGCGGGTGGTGGATGCGGCCAAGGCGCACCAGGCACCCATTCGTGTGGGGGTCAATTCCGGCTCTATCAGTAAGGAACTGCTCGATCGCTATGGCTATCCCAGCCCGGAACGACCGGAATCCTTGATCGAGAGCGCGCTCGACAACGTGCGCCGGTTGGAGCAGCTCGGTTTTGCAGCCATCAAAATTTCCATCAAGTCACCGGATGTGCTCACTACCATCGCCAGTTACCGGCTTTTGTCTGAGCGCTGCGACTATCCCCTGCATATCGGCGTTACCGAGGCAGGCGGCCTCATTGCCGGTACGGTCAAGTCCAGCGTGGCTTTGGGCGTTTTACTGTTGGAGGGTATTGGCGACACCTTCCGCATCTCGCTCACCCGAGATCCGCTGGAAGAGGTGCGCGTCGGTTATGAGCTGCTGCGTTCGCTCAGGATTCGCGAGCGCGGGCCGGAGCTGGTTTCCTGCCCCACCTGCGGCCGTACCCGCATCAACCTCTTTACTCTTGCCGAAGAGGTGGAGGCCAGATTGCAGACCATGCAGGCCCCACTCAAAGTTGCGGTCATGGGCTGTGTGGTCAACGGGCCGGGCGAAGCACGGGAAGCGGATATCGGCATTGCCGGCGGCAATGGTGTCGGCATTATTTTTAAAAAGGGCGAGCTCTTCAAAAAGGTGAACGAGGCGGAACTGCTGCCCGCCTTTCTCCAGGAACTGGAGCGCATGGAAGCGGAACACCTGAAGAAGAGCGGTCAATCATAAGATTTACGCGGGAGAAGACAATGCGTTACTCACAGATGCTGCTGCCCACCACTAGGGAAACCCCGGCCGAGGCCGAGGTGATCAGCCACCAGTTACTCTTGCGGGGCGGCTTTATCCGCAAGCTCAGCGCCGGTGTCTACACCTTTTTGCCCCTGGGCCTGATGACCCTGCAGAAGGTAACCGCCATTGTGCGCGAAGAGATGAACCGGGCCGGGGCGCTTGAGGTCCTCATGCCCATGGTGCAGCCCGGTGATCTGTGGATGGAATCCGGCCGTTGGCAGCAGTACGGACCGGAACTGCTCCGCTTCCGCGACCGCAACGATCGCGACTGCTGCCTGGGCCCCACCCACGAAGAGGTGGTGACGGATATTGCCCGCAGGGAGCTGCAGTCTTACCGGCAATTGCCGGTGAACCTCTACCAGATTCAAACCAAGTACCGTGACGAGATCCGGCCGCGTTTCGGTTTGATGCGCGGACGCGAATTTGTCATGAAGGATGCCTATTCCTTTGACGCCGACGATGAAGGCGCGGCTGCAAGTTATGAGCGCATGCGCGTTGCCTACAACCGGGTGTTCAGCCGCTGCGGCCTGGATTTCCGCATGGTCGAGGCAGACAGCGGCAGCATCGGCGGCTCCTATTCGCACGAATTCATGGTGCTTGCTGAAACCGGTGAAGACACCCTGGTGCTCTGCCACAACTGCAGCTATGCCTCAAACGTGGAAAAGGCAGTGGTAAAGACGCCTGCTGCCGGCCCTGATCCAGCCGTAGAGCTGGAGGAGTTGCGTAAAGTAGAGACACCCGGCCAGAAGCGGGTGGAGAGCGTGGCCGAGTTCCTCAAGGTGCCGCCCCAGCAGATCATCAAGACCATGGTCTATATGGCGGATGAGGAGTTCGTGGCCGCACTGGTGCGAGGCGACCGCGAGGTGCAGACCGTCAAGCTCAAGAACCTGCTTGGCGTGAGCGAGGTGGAAAGCCTGACCGAAGACCAGGTTTGGGCGGCACAGCGCCTGCCGGTCGGCTATATCGGCCCGGTGGATCTGCCGCTCAGGGTGGTGGCCGACAACGAGGTCATGGCCATAGTCAATGCTGTGGCCGGGGCCAACGAAAAGGGCTTCCACTACCAGGGCGTCAATCCGAGCCGCGACTTCAGCGTGCAGATCGTGGGCGACCTGCGTGAAATTGCGGAAGACGACAGTTGCCCGCTCTGCGGCGGTTCCCTCTACTTCAAGGAGGGCATAGAGGTCGGTCACATTTTCAAGCTGGGCACCAAGTACTCAGAAGCCATGGAGGCCACTTTTCAGGACAGCGAAGGGCAGCAGCAGCCCTTTATCATGGGCTGCTACGGTATCGGCGTAAGCCGTATTGTGGCCGCGGCCATCGAGCAGAATCATGATGCCAACGGCATCATCTTTCCGCTGCCGCTTGCCCCCTTCCAGGTCATCCTGCTTAACTTGGGGCCCAATGAAGAAGATCTTAGCGCTGCTGCCGACAGTCTCTACCAGGAGCTGTCGGCTGCGGGCGTAGAGGTGCTCTACGATGACCGTGACGAACGGCCCGGCTCCAAGTTCAACGATGCCGATCTTCTGGGTATTCCTTTTCGCCTTACCGTGGGCAAAACCTTCAAGAAAAAAGGCAAGATCGAGTTGCGCGAGCGGCGCAGCGGCGAAACCGTCCTCTTGGCCGCCGAAGAAACTCTGGCCGAGGTTCAGGCTCGTATTCAAAGCGCCCTTGGCCTGTAAACAATTCCAGTTTCAGAGCAGCGAAAATGTATCAAGGAGGCAGAGGGAAATGTGGCGCAGGCGTGGCTCAAGCATCTCTGCGAGCATTTCCTGAAGCCGACTCAAGAAGCGCTTTGAGCGCTTTGAGATGGAATTACACGAGAGTCGCGCACAGGCCCGCGTCACGCTAACCGGGAGGCCACAGCCATGCCTGACAGCGTTATCAGCCCGCAACACCTCCATGCCATGGCGGCGGTGTATCTGCCGCAGGGCGATCTGGAGTTTTTGAACAAGGCGGTTCAGTTCGCCCAGGAGCGCCACGCCGATAAAGCCTACAACTACGGCGGCACTTTCCTTGATCACGCCATTGCCGTGGCAGCAATACTGGTTTCCATGAAGATGGACGTGAGCACCATTGTCGCGGGACTCCTGCACGGCGTGCTCAATGAGGGCGTGGCAAATGAAGAGGAGTTGCAGCATTTTTTTGGCGATGACATAGCCAATATTGTCAACGGCACCACCCGCATCACCAATGTGCGCTACAGTTCACGTCTGGCGCACCAGGTGGAAAACATCCGCAAATATATCCTGGCCATGGGCTCGGATATCCGCGTGCTGTTGGTGAAGCTGGCCGACCGCTTGCAGGATATGACCAGTCTGTGTTCAGCCGCCGAGGAAGAGCGACGTTACAAGGCCAGGGAAACCATGGATCTGTACGCGCCTTTGGCCGCGCGCGTGGGTATTGAATGGTTGAAGCGCGAGCTTGAAGACCTGTCTTTCTCCCATCTTTTTCCAGAGGAATACGAAAAGCTCTCCAGCCAGATGGATAGCAGCCTGGACGAGCGACAGGCCTATGTGGACGAGGTTATCGGCATCCTCTACACCAAGCTGAGGGCCAATAAGGTGGAGCCGGTGCGCATTATCGGCAGGCCCAAGCACCTGTACTCCATCTATAAAAAACTTGTAGTGCAGAAGATTACAGTAGACCAGGTCTACGACAAGGTAGCCTTCCGCATCATCGTGCGCACGGTGCGCGAGTGCTACCAGGCCCTGGGCACGGTGCATGCGGACTGGCCGCCGGTACCGGGCAGGATCAAGGACTACATCAGCGTACCCAAGGCCAACAACTACCAGTCTTTGCACACGACCGTTTCCGGACCGCACGACCATTTCATCGAAATCCAGATCCGCACCGAAGAGATGGACAGGGTGGCCCAGGAGGGTGTGGCCGCGCACTGGGCCTACAAGGAAGGGCAGAAGATTTCCAGCAAGGATGTTCGCCTTTTCAAGGATATCAAACAACTGGTGCAGACTCTGCAGGAGGTGGAAGATCCGGCGGAGTTCATGGAGTCTTTGAAGAGCGAACTCTATGAGCCGGATGTCTTTGCCCTGACGCCCAGGGGCGAGGTGCGCGAGTTGCCCAAGGGCAGCACCCCGATTGATTTTGCCTATGCCATCCATTCGGATGTGGGCGACACCTGTGTGGGCGCCAAGGTCAACGGCCAGATTGTGCAGTTGAAGTACAAACTGCAAAATGGCGACATTGTTGAAATCCTCACCCAGAAAAATCAGCATCCCAAACGTGCCTGGCTGCAAATTGTGCAAACCGCCCGGGCCCGCACCCGTATCCGCCAGTATCTGCGCAAGGAAGAAAACGAGCGCTCACTCAAGCTGGGCCGCGAGATCTGCGATCGGGAACTGAAGAAGAACGGGCTCAGCCTGCAGGCGCTCATCAAGAGCGGTCATTTTCGCCTCCTGCTCAAGGAGTTGGGCTGCTCTTCGCTTGAAGACATGCTCACCAAGGTCGGCTCCGGCGCTCTGACCGTACCGCATATGCTGCAGACCCTGCAGCCCGAAGGCTATGCTGAATTGGAGGAGCAGCGCCGCACCGAGCTGATCCAGCAGCGCGCGCAGAAACTGGCTGCAGGCAAGAAAACGGGCCCGGCCTTAAGCGGCAGTGTCGATCTGGACGGCGTGGCAGATATGCCCATGAAGGTGAGCCGCTGCTGCCACCCCATTCCGGGCGACGCCATCATCGGCTTCATCACCACCGGATCCGGTCTTTCCATCCACCGAGCTGAATGCCCCAATCTGCTTGCCACCAATTCGACCCGCTGGGTCGAGGTGAGCTGGCCCGCCGGTTTGCAGCAGACCTATCACACCCCCCTGCTGATCCGCGCAGAAAACAGGAAGAGCATCCTGGCCACCATCAGCAGTTCCATCAGCGCGGACGACGCCGACATTGTCGAGCTGACCGCCCGCACCACGCCGCAGAACCTGGCCGAGATAGAGGCCCTGCTTGCGGTGCGTGATTTGGAGCATCTTCAGCTTATCAAGCAGCACCTGCAGCAGATTCCCGAGGTGCTGGTGCTGAAGCGACGTTGATCCTGGCTGGTGGCCAACGACTGGTAGGGGCGTTTTGCACTCATGCAGATCTGTGAGGTGTGTGGAAACAGCTTTGACGCCGCAGTGGCCGGCCCGGGCCGCTGCCCCTATTGCCATTCCAAACAGAGCAGCTCAGGCCACAGTGTTGCGCCTAGCTCCCTCAACCAACATCGGCTGATCAATCTGGAAAAGGGCATGCCCCTGGTTGACCAGGCCATCAAGCGCCTGGAAACAGAGATCCGGGCAAGTCGGCTTCAGGGCATCCGGGTGCTAAGCCTGATCCATGGTTACGGCTCAAGCGGCCGGGGCGGTGCGATCCGCGAGGCGGTGCGCGCACGCCTCGCCTTTCTGGAGCAACAGCAGGTGGTTGAATCGGCCATTCCTGGCGAGGAATTTGAAGGCCGCTCCAGCCGGGGCAAGCAGTTGCTGCGGCGCTATCCCTTTCTGCGCCGCCATCCCGACCTGAATCGAGCTAATCCCGGCGTGACCGTGGTGCTCTTGGCCGGAAAGCCGGTCAAAGAGCGGCTTGCGGCGAACGTGGAATAATAGAAAATGGAACAACAAGAAGAGGAGTGTCCTATGCACTCAGAACGCTCAGATAATCGCGCCGCCGACAGCCTGCGGCCGCTTAAGGTGGAATACGGCTTTCAACCCCATGCCGAAGGTTCGGTGCTGATCAGCATGGGAGCTACCCAGGTGCTCTGCGCGGTGAGCGTGGAAGACCGGGTGCCGCCCTTTCTGGTCGGCAAGGAGCAGGGCTGGATCACCGCTGAATACGGCATGCTGCCACGGGCGACCCACAGCCGCGGCCGCAGGGAGGCGGTGAGCGGCATCGGCGGCAGAACCTATGAAATCCAGCGTCTGATCGGCCGCTCCTTACGCATGATGGTGGATCTGCGTCAACTCGGCCGGCATACCTTGCGGGTGGACTGCGATGTGCTCAACGCAGATGGCGGCACCCGCTGCGCCTCCATCACCGGTGCGGCTCTGGCCCTGCGTGCGGCCCTCACAGCCATGGTGGCGGAGCAGAAACTGGCCGCCATGCCCGCTTTGCTGCCGGTTGCAGCGGTAAGCGCAGGCATCGTTGAGGGCAGACCCATCCTGGATTTGGACTACAGCGAAGATTCGACAGCCGAGGTGGATGCCAACTTTGTCATGGCAGGCGACGGCCGCTGGATCGAGGTGCAAAGCACGGCAGAGGGCGCGCCCTTTGCCCCGGAGCAGTTCAGCGCCCTGGCCGCTCTGGCCGCAACGGGTCTTAAGGAGATCTTTGCACGTTTGTGGTGATCTTTTTTCAGTCAAGATTGCAGTAGTTCCGCTTCCAGCTCAAAGTCGTTAGAGAGAGGCTTTGATATGGCAATGGAATGAAAGCCACACCATTTCAGAGCAAATTGGTGACGCGATGGCTCAAAAATATTCCATCCTGCTCTTTCTTTCGCTCGGCCTCTTTTTTGCCTCCCTACCCTGGTACAACTTCTCTGCGGTTGCACCGGCATTAGCCCAGGAGTTCCAGCTCAACTCCTCCCAGATCGGGGCCATCATCTCCGCTTTTCAGATCGGGTATGTAGTCATTGTACTTTTTACCGGCTGGCTTTCCGACAAGATCGGGCCAAAGCGGGTGATTGTTGCTGCAACCCTGCTGGCCGGTGTTTTTTCCACACTCTTTGCCCTTATTGCCAATAGCTTTGGCGCTATTCTCTGGCTGCGAGTGCTTTCCGGGCTGGCCACCGGTGCTATCTATGTGCCGGGCATGGCCCTGCTTACCCAGTGGTTTGCCGCCAATGAGCGAGGCAAGGCCTTGAGTCTCTTTACCGTGGCCATTCCTCTGGCAGGAGCGGCCAGCTATCTTATAACCGGCTGGTTTGCGGCCCGCTGGGGCTGGCGCGCCGGTATTCTGGCCACCTCATTACCCGCCTTTATCGGTTTTTTCTGTGTGACTTTTCTGGTGCAGGAGCGCAGGGTGCCGCAAAGCAGGGTTCCGGGTACACCTGCAGCGGCTGTAACCGGTACTGGAGAGTTTGCAAAAAACAAACTGGTCCTGCTTGTGCCGGCAGTTTTGATCACCTTGGCCTATATGGGGCATATGTGGGAACTCTACGGCCATAACAGCTGGCTCGGGCCCTTTCTTCACTCCTCCATCCTGGCGCTTGGCGGCAAGGCTGCGGATGCGGTCTCCACCAGCACCATGCTGGCTTCACTCTCGGTCTTTGTGGGCGTACCTGCAACCGCGCTCTGCGGCATTCTGGCAGACAAGTTCGGCCGCATCCGCATCATCATGCTGTCGTCATTGGCCGGCTTTTTGGGCAGCAGCATGCTGGGCTTCACCCATGGGCATTCGCCTGCTCTGGTGGTAGGGGTCAGCCTGTGGCTGGGCGCCTGGGTGATTGCCGATACTGCCATGTATAAGGCGGTGCTTACTGAAGTGGTGCCCGAGCGTCTCTTGGGCACTGCCCTGGGCGTGCAGTCCGTGGCTGGTTTCGGCATGACCACCATCTCGCCGGCAGTGTTCGGCGCTATACTGCAGGGCTGCAATCCGGGCCAGAACATGGTCGATGCCGTTCTGTGGTGGCCGTCCTATCTGGCTTTGGCCCTGCCTGCACTGCTCGCGCCGACAGCCGCACTGCTGCTGGTTCTGTGGCAAAAACGGCATCCCGGTCAGGTGTGGCACTAAGACTCTAGCGGGCAACAGGGCCAACAGGCTCAGGTTCCAGAAGAAAGTCTGCCATGGCCTTGAGCACGCGGCTATCCTTGATCATCCAGTCGTGCAGCAGCACTGGTATTTTGCACTCTCTTCCCACCGGAATGACGGAACTGCCGGCCGGAATAATCATCAGATCAAGGGGCGTCCACAGGGTAAGCAGATCAATCTGGGCCAGGCTTGCAATGTCCTGGTTCAAATCCTGCAAAAAAGGGCTGCCCGGTCGCATCTGCCTGCAGCCCTGATTAGGGAGGAACCAGGCCCAGCGGCTACCGTGCTGGGGCACGGAAATGGCGACAAAGCGGCGCACCCTCTCCAGCCCGCCCAGGCGCTGCAGATAGTAGCGGCTGATGAGCCCGCCCATGCTGAAGCCGACCAGATCAAGCGTACTTTCCGGACCTATCTGCGCATCAAGAGTGTCAATAACCTGCTTGAGCTGCCGGGCCAGCATTTCCAGCCCCTGTGCGCCTGAACAGGGCCGCAGGTCGGGCGCGTGCGTGCGCAGGCCGTGGCCTGCAAAATAGCGCGCCATGGGGGCAAAGATTTTGCCGGTATCAAAAATGCCATGCACCAGCACCACTGTGTGCTCCACCTCTGTCTCTCCTTGTCCCACTTTCAAGTACTGTCTGTACCGGTTGCAACTGTATTTTGTACCGAAAAGGCACATATCCCATATAGCCCGGAATTGCGGCAGGCTCAATGAACGTCTTGTGCGGCTGCATTCTGACAATTACCACAGTGTGGTTGGCGGTCGTCAATTTTGTTCATTTGCACAGTATAAAGATTGACTTGTGCCCGCTCCTTCAGTGAGATAGAAAAAAGAAAGGCTGAAAATGGCCGAAAGAACGAATATTGCCACATGATGCCGGCATAGACCGGCAGCAAAATTTGCGTATTTTCACGCATACAGAGGTGCAAGAAGCGTTATGCCGAATGTTTTCCCTGGCCGTATTGTTGTCCATATTGCCCATGTATTGATCTTATTCCTGCTGTTCTGGGCCTATACCGCAGTAGCAGTTGCCGCCGGCCCCGAGCAAACAAGCCGGCAACAATGGACCTTGGAGCAGGCGGTGCATCAGGCCCTGGCCCATAACCCGGATAGCGAGGCGGCCCGACAGCGTATTGTTCAGGCCCAGACAGCACTTGAACAGGCCAAGGCCGGCTTGTATCCGCACCTGAGCCTAAACGGCGGCTACACTCGCACCAATACGCCCCTGCTGTCCTTTGGCAATATCCTCAACCAGGGGCAGTTTTCCGAGGCCATTGATTTTAACCGGCCCGGCACCACGGATTCCATCTTTGGCCAGATCATGCTGCGCTACCAGCTCTTTAACGGCGGCCGCAACCAAGCAGCCCGGCTCGCCGCCGGCAAGGGCCTTGAGGCCGCGGTCGCACAAGAACAGGTAACCAGAGAACAACTGAGTCTGGAAGTGATCCGCAGCTTCCACACCATTTTACAGGCCAGGGCCAACACGGCTGCCCGCAGGGCTGCTGCTGCGTCTCTTAAAAAATCGCTGGATACAGCCAGAGCTCGCTTCCAGGAAGGGACGCTTCTCAAGGAAGAGGTGCTCATGCTTGAGGTGGAGCAGGCCGGCAGCGATGAGGCCCTTGTGCAGGCCAGGCACAGTGAACGCCTGGCCCGTCAGGCCATGGCTGTGCTTCTGGGAGAAATGCCCAGTGAGCTGCAGCTTGTGGAGCATGATCAGGATGGTTTGTCCATCCCGGAAGAGGGGAGGGCGTTGCAGCGTCCGGAACAGGCTGCCATGGAGTACATGGTTGCGGCCCAGGAGGCTGCTTTAACTCAGGCCAAGGCTGCCCGCTACCCCAACGCGGATGCCTTTGCCTCCTATCAGGTGGAGCAGGGTACAGCCATGGATGAAGGTTCGGGTGATTCCTGGGCCGCCGGACTCCGTTTGAGTCAGACCCTTTTTGACGGCAAGGGCACTCGCGCGGCCATTGCCCGTGAAGAGGCCCGCCTGGCTGAACTGCATGCCCAGGCACAAAAGCTCAAGCTGGCCCTGGCCTTGGAGACAGAGGAGGCCCGCCTCAATCTGACGCAGGAAACGGAGAAACTGTCGGTTTCAGAGCGGCGCTTGCAGAGCGCCCAGGAAAGCACGCGGCTGACCCGGCTTCGTTTCCAGGAAGGACTCTGCACCAGCAGCGAACTGATCGATGCGGAAAAGCGCCTTGCCGAAGCCGAAGCAGCCCATGCCCAGGCCAAGCATGGCCGCCGGATCGCCATTGCCCAACTGCGGCGCAGCTACGGTCTGCCCCAATTGGACCCCCAGTAAATCAGGAGTACGACCATGCTCTCATCTCTTTTCCGTCTACGTTTTTGCATAGCTCTCCTTGCCTGTTGCAGCTTCTATTTGCTTTCACCTTTTGCCGACAAACTGCCGGCTGAAGATCTCCACGCTGCGAAAGGATCTGCCTCGGCAGTGCAGATCGCGCCGGTTCGCCTGGTGGAGGAAGGCACTGTCATCCGGGTGCCGGGCACGGTCGAGGCGGTGGAGCGCAGCACCATTGCCGCCCGCATCAGTGCTGCTGTTGTGGCCGTGCCGGTGAAATTGGGCGACCGGGTGGAAAAAGGTCAGGTGCTGGTGAGGCTGCAGGCGGGCGAGTTGAACGCACGCGTCAGCCGGACCAGGGCACAGTTGGAACAGGTGCGCCGCAACCTTGCCCGTGAAACCAGGCTTCTCAACCGGCAGGCAGCCACTGCCGAATCGGTGCGCGGCCTGCGCGATGCCGAGCGCATTGCCGCAGCCGGTGTGCAGGAGGCAGAGGCCATGCTTGCCTACACGGTTATCACCGCGCCCTACAGCGGGGTGGTGAGCAAAAAACTTGTAAACAGTGGTGATTTGGCCGCTCCGGGCATGCCCCTGCTTGAGCTGGAAAATACGGCTGCTCTGCAGGTGCGGGCCCAGGCACCGGAAGAGATTGCCGGTGCACTCGCGCTTGACAGCACGGTGCCGGTGCTGTTGCCCGTAAGCGGCCGGCGCCTGGAAACAAAGCTGGTGGAGATAGCGCCTGCAGCCAACCCGGCCGCGCGCAGCGCCACCATTATTCTGGCCGTGAATAACAGCGATACAGTAAGCCTGCGCAGTGGCCAGTATCTCCAGGTTGTGTTGCCCGGAACCGGCGACAGCAGGCGTCTGGTGGTACCTAGCGCCGCAGTCAGCACCTGGGGGCAGATGGAGCGCGTTTTTGTGCTCGAAGGCGACCGCGCCCGCCTGCGCCTGGTACGCACCGGGGCACTTTTGGATGCAGAGACAGAGAAGGACGAACATATCGAAATAACCGGTGGACTCAACGAGGGAGAACTCCTGATCCTCAATCCTCCTGCCCAGCTCAGCCATGATCAGCAAGTGCAGGTGCGGCC
Organism: bacterium; assembly: GCA_030538155.1. Classification (GTDB taxonomy): domain Bacteria; phylum Desulfobacterota; class Desulfobulbia; order Desulfobulbales; family Desulfobulbaceae; genus Desulfobulbus. The sequence continues at coordinate 21,035 of JAUNUN010000015.1, read as the reverse complement.
ATGAAGGAGGCCAAGGAACGTCACTCGGGTCTGGCCGGTTGGCTGGCCGCATCCTTTTCCAACTCCAAGCTTTCTCTGCTCGGCCTGGTAGGCTCGCTCATGCTGGGCATGCTGGCAGTGGTGCTGCTGCCCCGTGAGGAGGAGCCGCAGATCAAGGTGCCGATGATCGATGTCTTTGTCTCCATGCCGGGGGCCGGCCCGGAGGAAATCGCCAACCGGGTGGCTATTCCCATGGAAAAGCTGCTCTACGAATTGCCGGGCGTGGAATACATCTACTCCACCTCCATGCCGGGGCAATGCCTGCTCATTGCCCGTTTTTACGTGGGCGTGGATCAGGAAAGCGCCATTGTCAACCTGAACCAGAAGCTGCAGACCAACTTCGACCGCATCCCGCCAGGCGTTTCCAAACCACTGATCAAACCGCACAGCATTGATGATGTGCCGGTCCTGGCCCTGACCTTTCACTCCAAAACCTATGATCATTTCATGCTGCGCCGCCTGGCCGCCCAGGTGGATGAGGCCGTCAAGGGCATCTTTGAGGTGGCGGAAACAAAGCTGATCGGTGGTTCCAGGCGCGAACTGCGGGTGGAGATCGACCCCCTGGCCCTGGCAGCCAGACAACTTGTCCCCGCTGATCTGGCGGCAAATATTCGGGCCGCCAATCGGCAGGATCTGAGCGGCACCCTGCGCGCGGCCAACCAGACCACTGTGCTGGAAACCGGCCTCTTTCTTGAATCTGCGAAAGAGGCGGGCAACCTGGTGGTGGGTGTGCACGAAGGCAAACCCATCTATCTGCGTGAGGTGGCGCGTATTGTCGATGGCCCTGAGGAACCCTCCGACTACGTGCTCTTCGGCACCGGCGCGGGTGAGCCCGAGGCAGCTGTAACCCTGTCGATTGCCAAGCGGCCCGGCGCGAATGCGGTGGCTGTGGTGAAAACCGTGCTGGAAAAGGTGGAAACCCTGCGCGGCACGCTCATTCCACCGGAAATCGAGGTGACGGTAACGCGCAACTATGGCGACACTGCGGCGGAAAAATCCAATGAACTGCTCTACCACATGGGTATTGCCGTTTTTGGTGTGGCGCTTCTGATCCTCTTCTTTTTGGGGCGGCGCGAAGCCTTTATCGTGCTTTTGGCCGTGCCCTCAACCCTGTCGCTCACCCTCTTGGTGTTCTACCTCTATGGCTACACCCTGAACCGCATCACCCTTTTTGCGCTCATCTTTTCCATCGGTATTCTGGTGGATGACGCCATTGTGGTGGTGGAAAATATCGTGCGCCACCGGCACCTGCCCGGCAACGAGCGTGTGCCCCTGAAAAAACTGGCGGTGCAGGCGGTGATCGAGGTGGGCAACCCCACCATCCTCGCCACCTGGGCGGTCATTGCCGCCATCTTGCCCATGGCCTTTGTCGGCGGGCTCATGGGCCCCTATATGCGGCCCATCCCCATCGGCTCTTCCGCGGCCATGGTTTTTTCACTCATCATTGCCTTTACCATCATCCCCTGGGCCGCGGTGCATCTCTTGAAAAAGACCGGGCCCAGTCATACCGGCGACGGAGAAGGGGAGCATTCGCCGGATAAGGCACCAGACGACATCTTCACCCGTTTCTATCACCGGGTGATGGATCCCTTGCTGGCGCATGCGGCTTGGCGTCTAATTTTTTTCGCGGTGATCACCTTGCTCTTGGCCGGATCTGCCTCCATGCTCTTTTTCGGCCTGGTCAAGGTGAAGATGCTGCCCTTTGACAACAAGTCGGAATTTCAGGTTATCCTGGATATGCCCGAGGGATCGCCCCTGGAGCAAACCGCCCGGGTGGCCATGGAAATGGCCGACAGCCTGCGCCATGAGGTCGAGGTGGTCAATTACCAAATCTATGCGGGCACGGCCTCGCCCCACAACTTCAACGGCCTGGTGCGCCACTATTTCCTCCGCTCCGATGAGCATCTGGCCGATATCCAAGTGAACCTGCTGCCCAAGGGTGAGCGCAAGGCCCAGAGCCATGATATTGCCAAGCGGGTGCGTCCGGCCCTGGCAAATATTGCCGACAAGTACGGGGCAACCGTGGCCGTGGCCGAGGTGCCGCCCGGCCCGCCGGTGCTGCAAACGCTGGTGGCCGAGGTCTATGGCCCGGACGCGGAGACGCGCCTGAACCTGGCGCAAAAGGTGAAGGCGATTTTTGCCGCCACCGAAGGGGTGGTGGATATTGACTGGTACCAGGAAGAGCAGCGCAATAAGCAGGTGGTGCTGGTGGATACGGAAAAGGCGGCCCTGCACGGCATCACCGCAGAGGAGGTCTCCCAGGTCTTGTCCATGGCGCTTTCCGGGCAGACCATTGATCTCTTTCATCAGCCGCCCGACAAGGAGGAAATCCCGTTGCGGCTGCAACTGGCCAAGACGGAGCGGGCCAGGGTGGAGAGCCTGCTCAACTTGGAACTGCGTTCCGGCAATAGCGCGGATAGCGCGGGCACGCTGGTGCCCCTGCGCGAGTTGGTGCGGGTGGAAGAGCGGCCGGTGGAGCAGCCCATCTACCGAAAAAACCTGAAACCGGTTCTGTATGTGACTGCTGATGTGGCCGGGGCTGCGGAAAGTCCGGTTTATCCGATTCTGCACATGAACAAGGAACTGGCCAAGCTCGATGCGGCGGATTTTGGCGGCAGTCCGGGCGCGCTCAAGATCTACAACTTGAAACAGCCCTTTGTCGACCATGAACCGGCCATGAAGTGGGACGGCGAGTGGCACATTACCCTTGAGGTCTTTCGTGATCTGGGCCTGGCCTTTTGTGTGGTCATGGTGCTGATTTACGGCCTGATGGTGGGCTGGTTCAACAACTACCTCACGCCGCTGGTGGTGATGGCCGCCATCCCCTTTTCCCTGATCGGCATCCTGCCTGCCCACTGGGCCATGGGCGCTTTTTTTACCGCCACCTCCATGATCGGTTTTATGGCGGGTGCGGGCATTGTGGTGCGCAATTCGATTATCCTGGTGGATTTTATTGAACTGCGTCGCAGCCATGGCCTGCCCCTGGTCGAGGCCGTGGTCGAGGCAGGGGCAGTGCGCTTCCGCCCCATGCTCTTAACCGCCCTGGCCCTGGTGGTGGGGGCTGCGGTTATCCTGGCGGATCCCATCTTTCAGGGTCTGGCCATTTCTCTGATGTTTGGCGAGATTGCCTCGCTTCTGATCAGTCGCATGGCCGTGCCGGTACTGTACTTCGTGCTCAAGCAGCATGAGGAGGCCCATTAATTCCAATGCTCTCCCAAAGCCCTATCTGTGCCGGATCTAGCGCATACTCGCAGGGCGAAACTCTATGTACGCCTGCGAGGTTGACAACTGGTTGATCGTAGAGGACGGGAACATAGTATCAGCATATCAAACCCGTCTTAGTGAAACGACCGTTTCCATAGCCCTGCACGATGCGAAAGGGGTGACTGCTCAGATAGTGTTTGCTCTGCAGCATGGTGCGGCTTTTTTGAACAGTTTGAGCTGGTTCCAGCTTGTTCTTGCAGAGGAAGTTGGGTACGCTGCCTCGCTTGTGCGCCGAAGTAAACGGCAAGGGCATATCCAGCGCCTATCAGCACCGGGTAAAACATATCTGTGCGTTCCACTTCAATCACTGTGAGGCAACGAGTCTGCGCAGGGGAGTCGTCTTTATGCAGTGGTCCATCAGGGGCATGAGGCCCCTTTTTCTTGTTGCCGGCACCCTCATCTTTTTTCTTCTTATCAAGTTGGCCATATCCTACACGGTCAGCTCCAGTTTTTTCCGCGTCTTCATTGATGCTCAGTTCGAACAGCCGGAAAGGGTGCAGGTCTATTATGCGGCCCACTCATCTTTCAGTGAAAGGCAATCCAAGCACACAGAAGAATATTCCGGCGGGCTGCGGGAATCAAGAAAGGTTGATATCAACAACCATGTTGCCAGACAGTTTCGCCTTGACTTGGGCGACAGTCCCGGAACCGTGCGTCTGTACGGCCTGCGGCTCACCAGTTTTTTCTTTCCGGAGATGTATTTCTCCGCCCGGCAAATAGCCGAGCGCTTCGCTCCCGGCCCGGGAGTGAAAATGGAGCTTAGGGGCGACTATGTGGAGGTGCATAGTTCGAGTGCCGACCCTTATATGCAGATACGAGGCGGTCTGCAACACCATAGTTTTTTTCTTTCCTGGGGCTTGCCCCTATTGGTAACCCTGTGTTTTTACCTCTTCCTCTCTTCTTTTTCTTCGAGGGATTTTCCGGCGACGGCTGACGTACTGCAGAAACAATCTTCAGCCGGACTGCATTTCGCGGCTCTGGATGGTCTTCGTGGCTTTGCCGCCCTCTGCGTGCTGGCTGAACATGTCGGTATCCTGGCGGGTGGCATAGGCGCCTTGGGCGTGCACCTCTTTTTTGCCCTGAGCGGTTTTCTCTTAGCAATCCCCTTTACCCGCCGGCCGGAGCGCGCTTTCTCCCTGAGTTACATGCGGGCCTACATACTCAGGCGCTTAAAACGCATCATCCCCATGTACTACACCGTCATTACGGTACTGTTCCTGTTCCGCCATAAAAATCCGGATGTCTTCCGGCACTACCTGTTCCTGCAGGGCGACGGCTATTTATGGACCGTGCCGCAGGAGATGCTTTTTTATATTCTGCTGCCGATACTGGTGTTGGCGCTCTATCTGCTGGTGCTGATCCAGAAATGGCTGGGGCTATTCACCTTGCTCATCGCAATTGTCGTGGCCACCGATCTCTCGCATAAAGGATTGATCACCCTCTACGGCAATGGCGAGCACCGTCGGGTATGGGTGGGTATTTTCATGAGCGGGATGTTTTTTTCTTACCTCTACCAGACCTTGCAGGCGCAAGCCTGTTGGCATGAGGCGCGTGGACGCATTTTTCGCCAGGCGATTGCCGTGGCAGGCACGCTGGCCCTGGCCTTTCTGGTGGTGGTGGCATCGCGGCAGATTCCCGCGCTGCACCCTCTGGATATCTACCAGAACTACGGTTACAGTGGTTTTCTGGCCGCCTTCATCATCTTTACGGTGATTTCGGCGCAGCAGTCGCTTCTGGCCCGCTTCATGGCCTTGACACCCCTGCGCGCAGCAGGGGTGGTCAGTTTCAGTTTTTACCTGCTGCACCCGACCTTCATCGTGTTTTGTGATGAAATCGCCATGTACTATTTCAATGCCGATTTAAGCCCAATAGTGCGTTTTTTTGTAGCCGGTATAGTCACCTACTGTTTTGCCGCCTTCACCTATTCCTACATCGAACGGCCCTTCATGAAGTAGAGAGTGGCTCAGGCGGTAAGCCGTCGCAGGGCCTCCTGATAGCGCTCGCTGGTCTTTTCCAGTATCTCGGCAGGCAAGGGAGGCGCGGGCGGCTGTTTATCCCAGCTTAAACCGGCCAGATAGTCGCGCAGATACTGCTTGTCAAAACTGGGTTGACCCTGGCCGGGCTGGTAGGATTCCAGCGGCCAGAAACGGGAAGAATCCGGAGTGAGCACCTCGTCCACCAGAATCAGGCGACCCTCCGCATCCTGTCCCATTTCAAACTTGGTGTCGGCAATAATAATGCCCTTTTCGCGGGCATATTCGGCAGCGCGTTCATAGAGCCTGATGCCGGCAGTCTCCATCTGCGCCGTCAACTCAGCACCCACCTTTTCACGCATCATATCCAGGGAAATGTTCTCGTCGTGCTCGCCCAACTCAGCTTTGGTGGAAGGGGTGAAAAGCGGCTTGCTCAAGCGGTCGGATTCCCGCATGCCTTCCGGCAGCATAAAGCCGCATACGTTGCGGTCTTTTTTATAGGCGCTCCAGAAGGAGCCGGACAGGTACCCCCGCACAATGCACTCAATCGGCACCACCTTGCTGCGCCGCACCAGCATGCTGCGGCCTTCGAGCTGGTCTCGGTATTGCCGGCAGATTTCCGGAAAATCAGCAAGATCGGCACTGATCAGGTGGTTGGGCATGATATCGCCCAAGAGTTTGAACCAGAACAGGGAGATGCTGGTCAGCATACAACCCTTGCCCGGCACCGGTTCGGCCATGACCACGTCAAAGGCGGAAATACGGTCGGTGGCGACCATGAGCAGTTTGTCGTCATGACCGGGAATGGTGTACATATCGCGGACTTTGCCACGGTGCAAGAGGCTCAGGGCAGGGCAGTCGGTAGTGATGAGGGCGCGAGGCATGGTGTATAACCTTGGGTTAGAGGAAGGGAGCAAATTTGGACCTGCGAGGCAAGACAGATACGGCTCACAGTGGCAGGCAACCTTCTTTTTTACTCCAGCCTCCCTGTCTTGACAAGGCTTGCGTCCTCCTTATTTTTTTACAGGAATGAAAGAAAAATGCTTTTTCAACTACTTCTAACTACTTTTGAATGGAGGAATCCATGGCTTTTATCCGTTTTACCGACCGGCCCGCTTTCAGGAACCCCTGGGTCGAATTCGAGCGCATTCGCCAGGGGCTCGATGAACTTTCCCGTTCCTATGCCGAAAAGGGCAAGGCTCAGATCCGCGCCAATGTCTACCCGCCGCTTAACATCTACGAAGAGACGGACAGGATGGTGGTTACCGCTGAAATTCCAGGGGTGAAGCCCGAGGATCTGGATATTTCTCTTGAAGGGGAAACTCTCAGCATCCAGGGCAAGCGCGACAGCCGCCAAGATGATTTTACCATCTCCTACCACCGCCGCGAGATTGAGTCCGGCAGTTTCAGCCGGGCCTTGGCCCTGCCGGTAAAGGTGGATGTGGAGCGCATCAGCGCCAAGTTAACAAACGGTATTCTCACCGTAACCCTGATGAAGGCGGCCGAGGCCACTCCACGCCAGATTCCGGTGAGTGCAGAGTAAGGGGGATATCATGAGCGAACATGAATTGAAGGTGCAGGAAAAGCAAAGCGCCCGCACCCATGGAGAAAGCACCAAGAACGAAACCTTTTATGCGCCCCAGGTGGATATCTATGAAACCGAGAAAGAGGTGATCGTGGTGGCGGATATGCCGGGTGTGCTGCCCGACGGAGTGGATTTATCCCTGGAGGATAATGTGCTCACCATTCAGGGCTGGCGTGAGGAGGAAAAACATGGCGGCCGCATGGTGCTGGAGGAGTATGAACCAGGCCACTATCTCAGACGCTTTACGGTGGCGGAAACCATTGACCAGGAACATATCGAGGCCTCGCTGGCCGATGGGGTGCTGCGGGTGCGCTTGCCCAAGGCCGCACCGGCACAGCCTAAGAAGATAGCGATCAAGATCGGCTGATTCCAGTTCCAGATCAAAACCCTATTTGTGTCGGCTTTGGCAAAATGCTCCTCGGAGTACCTCTCTGTACGCCTGCGTCGCATTTGTCTCGCCTCCTTGATATCATTTTTGATCTGGAACCGGAATAACTCCATTACGTTATCTTAAGCGACGGGCTTAATGCCCGTCCACAAAACACAAAACCTTTCAACGCGCTGTGGCGATCATGCTGCGGCGCGTTACTTTTTAGTCTGTTGTGACGGCATCTGCAGGTCAGGGCAGGCAGGGTTACTGTAGCCGACCAGTTTTGCCACCAGTGACCCAACCACAATCCGCGACCGGATTTCCACCGGCACCCGGCACCTGTCGTCTGTCAGCCACAGCAGGGTGTTGCCGCTTTTTTCGTACAGGCCCTTGAAGTTCATGATGGGCTGCATCTTCAGAGTCTGTCGCTCGCCAAAGATGGACGGCCGTTTCTCCTTTTTCAGTAGGCGTACCGCTACCTCATTGCGCTTGTTGTCGGCAAAAGTGGGCACAATGATATGGCTGTCGGCTGCAAACTTCAGCGCTCGGCTGATGACGAAGGCGGCAAACTCGTTGTAGACCTTCCCCTTCAGAGGGTAGAGCTGGGGCGATTGCTGGTTTTTCTGATATTTGACCACACCGCCTGCCTGATCGTAGATCGTTACCCTCTTCGTGACCTTGCGGCCATGCCCCTCCCGCTGAAAAACCTCGTAGCGCAGGGGCAGCTTCATCGCGCCAGTAACCGCACAGTGGAAAGCATCATCCACCGGGTAGAACACGTTGAGCGGCCCCGTGCTCTTAACCTGGGCTGAGATGACATGATTATCCGGGCCTGATTCATCCCGCGTGATATGGAGATGAATATCACCGATTTTGACGCCGCCGCTCCAGCTCACCTCATAGTGCATCTGCTCCTGACCGGAAAAGATGATGGCAAGGCTTGCCGGTTCCACCTGGGAAGGGAGCAGTTCCTGCGGGGCGGCATGCGCTTGCGGTGCGGCACAGGCCAGGCTGAGTAACACAAAAAAAGTTGAAAGCAGAAAACGTGGCATATCAAGAGGTGGCCAAAGACAGGCAGGTAGCGATGAAAAGGGTCAGGGCTATGATACCGTTCATGGAGAAGAACGACTGCCTGATGCGGGAGAGATCCTCAGGCTTGACGATCAGGTGCTGATAAAATAGGGCCGCGCCGGTGATGACGATGCCGGCATAATACCAGCCGTTTAAGTGCATCAGGATCCCGGTCAGGGTGAAGAGAATAAAAGCAATGCCATGAAAAATAACGGCCAGGCGGAAGCTGTTCTCCCGGCCCAGAATGGCGGGCATGGAGTAGAGGCCGACGGAGCGGTCATAGTCGGCATCCAGGCAGGCGTAAATACAATCAAAACCGGCCACCCAGAAGAGCACCCCCAAACTGAGCATCCAAGGATAGCCCGCAAAGGAATCGGTAATGGCCACCCAGCCGCCCACCGGCGCCAGGGCCAGGGCTAGGCCCAGCACCAGATGGCAGAGCCAGGTAAAACGCTTGGTCAGCGAGTAAAAAAGGGTCAGGCCCAGGGCAAAAGGGGCCAGAGTCAGGGTGCTGCGGTTGATCATGGCGCAGGCCAGGAAAAAGAAGGCAGAGGAAACCAGCACTAGGAGCCAAGATTCTTTGTCGCTGACCAAACCGGCAGGCAGGGCCCGGCCGGTGGTGCGCGGGTTGGCCGCATCAAAGTGTTTGTCGGCGATGCGGTTAAAGGTCATGGCTGCGGTGCGTGCGCCCACCATGGCCACCACCACCCAGAAGAGGATGCGCAGAGGCGGCAGCCCATCAGCAGCCAGCACCAGAGCCATCAGGGCAAAGGGCAGGGCAAAGACCGAATGCTTGAACTTGATCATCTCAAGCAGGATGCCGAGCTTATGCCACATGACCGTGCTCCCGGTGCTTTGCGGCCCTATCCATGGGTCTTGCTTGCAGAAGCAGAACACTTCTCATACCGCCTCCTTGTCGCCGATATACATGGAAACAATGCCGAAGGTTAGGCTCACCCGGCGAACTCCGCTAAAACCGGATGCTCGCATCATACTCATCAGCGCCTCCGGCTCATAGAAGGCGGCAATGGAAGAGGCCAGGTACTGGTAGGCCTCCTTGTCTCCTGAGATGCGGCCCGCCACTGCAGGCAGCACTGTATTGAGATAGAAGTTGTATACAGGCTTGATGAGTGGGTTGGTCGGCCGCGAAAATTCCAGGATGATCAGCCGCCCGCCCGGTTTGAGGATGCGCAGCATCTCACTTAAGCCCTTATCGGCTCTTGCCAGATTGCGGATGCCAAAGGCAATGGTGCAGCCCACACAGGAAGAAGTGCTCACAGGCAGGGCTTCGCCATCGCCGCAGACCGGATGAATGCGGCGGCTGCGCTCTGCCCCGGCAATGCTGCCGATACCTGCCCGCAGCATATCTTCACAGAAATCAACGGCCAGTACTTGGCGCGCCGGAGCCTGGCGGGTCAGTTCCATGGCCAGGGGCAGAGTGCCGGCGCAGAGATCCAGCACCCAGCCATTGGGCACATGGCTGAGCAGCCGGGTGGTGCGCCAGCGCCAGTAGCGGTCAATGTGCAGGGAGAGCAGGGAGTTGAGCAGATCGTAATGCGGGCTGATGGAAGAAAACTTTTCCCGGACAAATTGCTTTTTTTCTTCCGGCTGTTGGGGTGTCTGCATGGTGTCCTGCTCGATAAAGGGTAGCGTAAAAGGCAAAAACGAAGCTCAAGAAAAAATCTTCACCGGCAGTGCGCTTGCGGGTACTTCCCTGCGGGCAACCAAGTAGGAGTAGTAGGTTTCAAGGGCCTTGATCTTCACCGGGGTGAGATCATGCTCGATGGCGTGCAGATAGTGGGTGCAGGCCGCATGCTCCATGGGAATGCGGCTGGAAACCGTCCGGCAGATTTCCGCCATGCGACTGCCGCCCTCGCGCCTGCAGGCGAGCAGCATTTCCCGGATGCGGCGCGCCTCTTCCGGCTGGGATTTGATGAATTCCTCAGTCACCACACAGACCGAAAAGACAAAGGGCAGGCCGGTTTGCCGCATCCAGGCCTCGCCCAGATCAAGCTCCACTGCATAGCTGCCCTCCCGACTGATGCGCAGGGCGTCATCGCCGATGGCCAAAACAGCCTGGGCCTGGTCTGCGGTGGAATCCGGGCCGTAGACCGCGCCGGTGGAGTATACGGGTTGAATGCGGTAAAATTCCTCCAGAATAATCTGTACCAGCCTGATGGAGGTATCCGACTGCTGGGTGAGCATGACCGGTTGCCCGTCTAATTCTTCCACCGGCAGGCGCGAAAAGAGAAAGACGCTGCCCACCGGGCCGGTGGCGCTGATGGAAAGCCCGGCAAAGATCTGGTAGCGCTCCGGGTGCAGGGCATAGGCAAAGGAGGAGACGAAGCCCATGTCTATTTTTCCGGTAAGGAGCAACTCGTTGAGTCGGCGCGGTTGCCCTTCCACCACCTGCCAGTTGGCGGGTAGTTCCTTTTCTTTCCAGATTTCATAGATCGGCGCGGTGTTGATGTAGTTTACCATGCCGATGCGGGCCGGAGCTGTCATGGGGCTATCCTTCTTAAAGTATGCGTACGATGCGTGAAAAATGCGGGCTTAGGGTATGCCGGTTGACCAGGGCCTGCATCAGGTCCTCTGCCGTAGCTGTGGGCTCGGCCAGGGACACTGCCAGTATATCGGCTTTCTTGCCCCTTTCAAGGGAACCAAATTCTGCGTCCACCTGCAGGGCCTGGGCCCCGCCCAGCGTGGCCATGGCAAAAATAACGGAAGCATCGGGCGCGTCTTTTTCACCGGCCAAGAGCTGCATCTCCCGCCACAGGGAAAGCTCCGGATTGCTGGCCGGACTGTCCGTACCCAGGCTAGGGAGGATGCCGTGGGCCAGATAGCGCTCCACCGGCGCTCTGCCCACGCCAAGAAAGCGGTTGCTGCCCGGGCAGAGGCATACCTTGGCGCCGGTACCCGCCAGAATGGCCATTTCCTCGTCACTTACGTGGATGGCGTGGATGCACAGGGTCTGGGCATCCAAAAGGCCGTGGCGATAGAGGTAGTGGATGCTGCCTTCCTCCGGGCCAATGGCGGCCTGAAAGGTAATGTCGGCACCGGTGCGGTTGTGGATGAAATCCACCATCTCGCCCCGGCCATGGCGCAGCATTTCCAGTTCGGCCAGGGGTTCGGCAGTATGGATGGGGAAGACCTGGCTCAGCCGTTTTGCCCGCTTTTTCAGCGCGGATAAGAGGGCGGGATGGCTGGAATAGGGCGCATGACCGCTGCAGAGCCGGGTCTCCGGCTCAAGCATGAGGCGCTCGCGATTCTTGGCAAGAGAGTGTTCCGTCATGCCCAGGTATTCATGGAAGGCGAGGAGCCGGCCGGGAAAAATGCTGGTCAGCGCCAAGGCCACATCGGTGTTGCCGATATCGGCCAGCACGGAAACGCCGTCTGTATACTGCTGCAGACAGGTTACGGCCGCGGCCTCTTCGACGGCCCCCCCAACTGCACCAAGCCGAGCGCGCAGTTCGATCAGCCGGCCTACCCAGGCAGTAAAACCGCCCTCATGCGGCTCTGCGGCCAGTTCGCCCAAGTGCGAGAGTTCCAGATGGGTGTGGGCATTGATAAGGGCCGGTGTGAGCGCCATGTCGCCATGTTCAGTGAGCGCTGCACCGGGATAGCGATTTTGCAGCAGGTCCAGCGGGCCAACATCTTGAATGATTCCTGCGCTTACCGCCACTGCGCCCCCGGCAATGGGCGCTGCGCTCACCGGCACCACCCAGGCGGCGCTATACAGATGGGGCAGAGTAGGCATCAGAGCAGGGTATAGTCCATCAGCCGCTGTCTGGGGGTAAAGCCGGCATCCTGCACCAGACGGCGGATTTCTTCTTCAGAAAGCCGGAAATGCACACCCGCGGCAGCCACCACATTTTCCTCGATCATGGTGGAGCCGAAGTCATTGGCCCCGAAAAAGAGGGAGAGCTGGGCAATCTTCGGCCCCTGGGTCACCCAGGAGGCCTGGATATTGATCACATTATCCAGAAAAATGCGGCTTAAGGCGAGCATGCGCAGATACTGCACAGCACTGGCCTTTTCAATTTTTCTGGCGGCCGCAATGGGGGTGTGGTCAGGTTGGAAGGGCCAGGGAATAAAGGCGGTGAAACCACCGGTCTTGTCCTGCAGGTCGCGTACCCGTTCAAGGTGTTCCAGCCGTTCCTCCAGGCTTTCGATATGGCCGAACATCATGGTGGCAGTGGTGCGCAGGCCCAGCTCGTGTGCCTCCTGCATGATGCGGATCCAAGTATCGGCATCGCATTTATTGGGAGCTAGTTCCTGCCGCACCCGGTTGCTGAGGATTTCCGCACCGCCGCCCGGTATGGAGCCTAGGCCTGCGGCCATGAGCTTAGCGATGACCTCGCGCGTACTCAGGCCGGAGAGTTGGGCAAAGTGGTGGATCTCGGGCGGAGAGAAACCATGCACATGGATATCGCAGCCCTTCATGAAGCGCAGCATATCTTCGTAGAAGGAGAGCGGCAAGTCCGGATGCAGGCCGCCTTGTAAAAGGATCTGGGTGCCGCCCAGGGCCTTGGTCTCCGCTATCTTTGCCGCCAGCTCCTCCCGCGACAGCACCTGGCCGCTGCCTGCTTCCGGAGCCTTGAAAAAGGCGCAGAATTTACAGGCCGAGATGCAGATATCGGTATAGTTGATATTGCGGTCAATAACATAACTCACCAAAGGCTGCGGATGCAGCCGCAGGCGCACTGCGTGGGCGAGAAAGCCCAGCTCGTGCAGGCCGGCCTCCTTGGCGAGAACGAGCCAGTCAGCGCCACTGATGCGCTTGCCCGCCTCTATGCGTGCAAAAATCCCTGAAAGCGGCATCAGCAGGGGTCCAGCACGGTGTAGAGGGTGTCGCGCTGCACCGGCTGCCGCCCAGCCTCGCGGATGAGACGGATCAGGGTCTTGTGACCGATGGCCTGTTCCGTTTCTGCACCCGCCATGTGGGTGATGCGCTCCTCGCTGACCGTGCCGTCCATGTCGTCTGCGCCAAAGGCCAGGGCCACTTGGGCCATCTTGGGCCCGAGCATGATCCAGTAGGCCTTGATGTGGGGGAAGTTGTCGAGCATAAGCCTGCTCACTGCCACGTTTTTCAGGTCATTGATGCCGGTAGTGTTGCTGCGGCCCTCGCCAAGCTCGGTATTTTTCGGGTGAAAGGCCAGGGGGATAAAGGCAAGGAAACCGCCGGTTTCATCCTGCAGGCGGCGCAGGGCGTCCAGGTGTTCCAGACGCTCCTCAATGGTTTCAATATGACCGTAGAGCATGGTGGCATTGGTTTTGAGCCCCAGGCGGTGCGCGGTCTTGGCCACATCGAGCCAGTCCTCGCCGGGCAGCTTGTCGGCGCAGGTCAGCTTGCGGATGCGCGGGCTGAACACCTCGGCCCCACCACCGGGCATGGAGCCAAGCCCTGCCGCCATCAGCTCCTGCAGGGTAGCTTTCACGGATTTGCCGGCAATTTGGGCAAGGTGGTGAATCTCCACACAGGTGAAGGCCTGGATGTGTACCCCCGGCCGCTCCTCCTGAATGGCGCGCAGCATGTCCAGGTAGTAGGAAAAGGGCAAATCCGGATGCACGCCGCCCACGACGTGAATCTCGTCAATGGGTTCATCCAGCCGTTCCCTCACCTTCTGCCGGATTTCGTCGATACCCATCTCATAGGCCAGCGCATCTTCCCGTTTGCGGCCAAAGGCGCAGAACTTGCACAGATTGGTGCAGATATTGGAGTAGTTGATGTGCTGGTTGTAGATGAAATAGGTTTGGTCGCCGTTGAGCCGTTCGCGCACGATATTGGCCAGATAACCCAGAGCCAGGATATTGGGGTGCTCGTAGAGCAGCTTGCCGTCTTCCAGACTGAGCCGCTCGCCGGCACGTATTTTTTTTAAGATATGGCCAAGCCCGGCCTGCTCGATATAGGCGTCCATATAGTTCTCGCGGAGGAAAAAAGGAAAGGCTTGCCCCTGATTGTGCAGGGCAGTCGTATAAAAAACAACAGCCCCTTAAAGAAGGGGCTGTCGCAGAGTATCGTAAAAAAAAGATCAATCAAGAAAAAAGCGGAGTTTCTCGCGGCGGCTGGAGTGGCGCAGACGGATGAGCGCCTTCTTTTCAATCTGGCGAATGCGTTCGCGCGAGACATTGAAACGCTTGCCGATTTCTTCCAGGGTGTACTCCGCCTTTTCACCGATGCCGAAGCGCAGGCGGATGATTTTTTCTTCCCGCTCGGTCAGGGTGGACAGCACTTCGTTGACCCGCTGAGACAACTGCCGGTTCTGCACCGCATCGTAGGGCGACTCGGATTCCTGGTTTTCCAGGAAATCACCCAAGGTGGAATCATCGTCGCCAACCGGTGTTTCAAGGGAAATCGGCTCGCGCGAGGCCTCCAGGATGGCCAGGATCTTGTCCATGGGCAGATCCGTCATCTTGGAGATTTCCACTGGTGTGGGCTCGCGGCCCAGTTCTTTCAAGAGCGAATAAAAGGCCTTGAAAAACTGGCTGCGCAGTTCCAGAAAATGCACCGGCAGCCGGATGGTGCGAGTCTTGTCGAGGATGGCGCGGGTAATGGCCTGTCTGATCCACCAGGAGGCGTAGGTGGAAAATTTATTCCCCTTTTTGTAGTCAAATCGAAACACCGCCCGCATCAGGCCCAGGTTGCCTTCCTGAATCAGGTCGGCCAGGGTCAGGCCCTGGTGCATGTAGCGTTTGGCAATGGAGACCACCAGGCGCAGGTTGGCCCTGATCATGGCGTCCTTGGCAAACTCGACCGAGCGGTTGTAGGCCTCGATCTTGGTGGTCATCTCGAACAGTTCGCGGCAGTCGGCATGGTTCTGATTGGCGCGCAGCACACACTGGCGCATGTAGTTGAGCTGCTGCTTCTTCGGCTTCAGGGTCGGGTCGCGCCGTTCCCAGAGATCGATGCGCTCGACCAACATGCGGATTTCATCGGTTCCGGAGTTGTCTTCCCGAATGAGCGCGATAATGGAGTCAAAGCCTTCCCGGATGGTCTTGGAGTACTTGGCCTCTTCCTCGGGGGTGAGCAGGTCGAACTGGCCCATTTCCCTGAGATAGGTGGTGGTGGTCTCCTCCGGCTCATGGTCTTCATTGTCGGGCAGGGCATCGGCATTGGCCTCGTCTTCCGCATCCTTCTTGCCTGTCCATTCCTCGCCGGCAAGGGTCATGCGTTTGCCGGATTTTTCCTGGGTTACGATTTCGATGTTGTTTTCGCCCAGGAAATCAAACAGTTCCTCAATGGCGCCAGGGTCTTTGACCTGGTCTGGTAAAAGTTCATTCAAGTGTTGAAAAGTGATGCATCCTTCATCCTTTCCTGCCTCAAGAAGGTCATTTTTAATATCCGATAGCACAGCCTTCTCCTTAGACGTGGTTCTCATCCTGGCAGATGGAAATCATATGAACAATACATTTTACAGAATAAAAAAATGAATCTCAATGAAGAATACAAAAAGCTACCCATGACAGGCAGGGGGGATAGCAAGTGCATTTTCGCGGAATTTCAGTTATGAGAGATGGTACGATCTAGCCGCTAGGGCTATATTTTTTGAAATAAAACAAAAACATGATGACAACATCCATAAACATTCTTGCCCAAAGATCAAGCGGTGTGCTCCTGCCGGTTTTTTCCCTGCCGGCTCCCTGCGGCATCGGTGATTTGGGACATGACGCGTATCATTTTGTCGATTTTCTTGAGGCTGCGGGCCAGAGCTACTGGCAAATTCTGCCCCTAGGGCCAACCAGCGCAGATCTTGGCCACTCCCCCTACATGAGCGCCTCGGCTCTGGCCGGCAATCCGCTTTTGATCAGTCCGGAGCTTCTGGTCGAACAGGGGCTTTTGCAGGCTCACCAGCTCGCCTACCCGGATTTTTCCAATCACACGATTGATTACCGCCAGGTAGAGGATCATAAACAATATCTCCTTTCCCTGGCCTGGAGTACCTTTCAGGGGCCGGCACATGCAGGCCTTTTGGATGATTTTATGGCCGCCAAGTCCTGGGTGCAAGAATTCGGCCTCTTCATGGCCCTGAAAGATTGGCACAATCAGGCCGCCTGGTTCCAGTGGCCCAAGCCCTTGCGTCTGCGCGAAAAAGATGCGCTTGCCGCTGCACATACGGAACTTAAGGCTGAAGTGCGCAGGTACTGTTTTCAGCAGTACCTCTTTTTTGAGCAGTGGGATCGTTTGAAGAACTATGCCCACAAGCGCGGCATCCGTCTGATTGGCGATTTGCCCATTTATGTGGCCCTGGACAGTGTTGATGTGTGGATGAATCAGGAGATTTTTGCCCTGGATGCCGACACGGGCGAAGCCACGCACATAGCCGGGGTGCCGCCGGATTATTTCAGTGCAACCGGCCAACGTTGGGGCAATCCGCTCTACAACTGGAACAGCGCCGACATGGAGGTACGCTCGCACCTCTATAACTGGTGGGAACTGCGGCTGCGCCATAATTTTTCACTGACCGATATCCTCAGGCTCGATCACTTCCGTGGTTTTGAATCCTACTGGTCTATCCCGGCCCGTGAGGAAACCGCCATCAACGGCGAGTGGCTGCCCGGCCCTGGCCTGGCCTTT
This sequence comes from bacterium, assembly GCA_030538155.1. Taxonomy (GTDB): domain Bacteria; phylum Desulfobacterota; class Desulfobulbia; order Desulfobulbales; family Desulfobulbaceae; genus Desulfobulbus. The sequence goes on along the minus strand of JAUNUN010000015.1, from coordinate 4,158 downwards.
TTTCAGGAAATGGAGCGGCGTTTGGGTGAAATGGCGCTGATTGCCGAAGACCTGGGTGTGATCACACCGGAGGTCGAGGCCCTGCGCGATGCCCTTGATCTGCCCGGCATGAAGATACTGCTCTTCGCCTTTGATTATTTCACCACCAACAGTTATTTGCCCTACAACTGCCCGGCCAACAGCGTTATCTATACCGGCACCCACGACAACGAAACCGCAGTGGGTTGGTTTTTGAATCCGGAGGTGGAATGGGCTTTCAAAGAGCAGGCCAAGCGCTTTGCCAATAGAGATGACCGTGATCCCGCTTCTTTCCACACGGATCTCATCTACTTGGCCATGGCCGCACAATCGAGGCTGGCGATCTTTCCCATGCAGGACCTGCTTGGCTTTGGCAACGACTGCCGCATGAATACGCCGGGGCAGGGTGAGGGCAACTGGCTGTGGCGCTGCGCGCCGCACTATATCAATGACGGCCTAGCCGGGTGGCTCCGAGAACTGACCCGCTTCTTCGGTCGCCTTCCCTCGCCGCCGAAAACACCAGAGGCCGCAGACGATGAGTATCCTCATTCTTAACGGCAGCCCCCGTATCAACGGCAATACCCACATCCTACTGAACAGGGTACTAGATGGCGTCCGTTCCCAGGGCAGGGATGCGGAACTGATTCATCTGGTCAGGCTTGGAATCGCGCCCTGCACCGGTTGTGGGGTCTGTGAAAAGAAGGGCCTTTGCGCCATCGCTGACGCCATGACCGGCCTCTACGACAAGACCCAGACAGTGCGCCACCTAGTTATCGCTTCCCCCATTTATTTCTATGGGGTCACCGCGCAGACCAAGGCCTTTATCGACCGTTGCCAGGTGTTTTGGAGCAGGAAATACCTGCTTGGGCTGACCAGGGAGGGGCAGCCACTCCGCTACGGGTATTTTGTCAGTGTGGCCGCAACCGGCGGCGCCAAATGTTTTGATTGCGCCCGTCTCACCCTGCGTTACGCCTTTGATGCCATGGATCTGATCTATAACGGTGAAGTGGTGGTGCAGGGAGTGGATGAACGCGGCGCGGTCGCCCAAAAGCCGGATACCCTGCAGGCTGCCTTTGAACTGGGCCGGCAAATTGGCGCGACACGGTAGCACTGTAGCCATCTCCGCCTGGAACAAAGAAACGCGGGAATAATGCAATGCCGCTTGACAAAGCCCAGCGGATATTTTAGATAACCGTCACCACTGACGCCTTAAAACTGAGGTAATGTTACTTATACCACCTCAGCTCAAACACATATATGGCCCCATCGTCTAGTGGCCTAGGACACCGGCCTCTCACGCCGGTAACAGGGGTTCGAGTCCCCTTGGGGTCACCAAGTAATTTCAGCTGGTTAGATAGCTGAAGCTGTACCGGAAGAAGCTTAATGTACTTTTGATGTACTCTTTCTTCCGGAATCGTTCAAGCCGGGGAGTGCCGCCAGCACTTCCCGGTTTTCCTTTTTCAGCCGATGAATGTAGCGTTGAGTAGTCGCAAGGCTGGTATGGCGGAGCATGTACTGAATCTCCACTAAAGGCACATTACGGGCTGCTAAAATTGATGCAAAAAGGTGCCTGATACCATGAAAACCGAACGCTTCCACACCTGCCTTTCGGCATAGACGTTTTAGCCAATGCAGGCGATATTCATAGGCCAGAGCGTTCGGCCCGGTAAATACCGGGTCATTCGCAGAGGCCTGCGGATCTTTATGGCGGGTCAGCCATTCTACCAGATCATCCCGCACATTGATCCACTGGCTGTGCCATTCTTCTATCTTAGTGCTTATCTATAAATAGCTTTCACTTTGTTCAACACGATCATAGCCGCCGCTAATGAGCTCAAAGCCATGTACGATAAATCGGTCTTTTCGTAGCGGGGAAGCAGCTTGCGAAAACGGTTGAACCAGGAATGGTTCAACTCAACCACCCATCTGCGAGCCTTGAAGGAAGGGTTTTTCTCGATCAATTGTTTCTCCTCACCTCTTGGCCGGATATGGGAGTGAAACCATTGGCTTGTACGACTTCCTCCTTGCCCACATATGCTGCATCAAGACAAAGATTTTGAGCGGTATCCTCCTGTTTGGGCTGGATCAATCTGGCTTTGAGCAAAGGATCGAGCGACACACTGTCATGCCGGTTGGCACCACTGACGACAAGTGACAAAGGGACGTCATTCTCGTCGACCAGTACATGCCGTTCGTTCCATTTTTTCCCCGATCCGTCGGGTTTGGGCCGATGGATTCCTGTGCCGGTGGCGCTTCAATATTCGTCCCGTCAGCGGCTTCCCAAAGCCAGGCAATCCCTGCAAGGGCATCGTATTCGGCCAGACCGCGTCTCCAGATATTTTGAAACACACCTGCCTTGGCCCATTGCTGGAATTTGCGGTGGACCATTGCAGAGCCGACACCTTCAAATTTTTCTCGGCTCCTCATCATTTAGTGTGGACTTGATCCCTTTATACTCCAAATCCACACTAAATGACGAGGAGCCACTTCTTTTTGTGTTTGTATGCAAAAATGCCCTTAATGACAAGCATTAATTTCCTTAACAATCCACCCTGTCGCTGTCCTGATTTTATGCGAAAAATCCTCTTCATCCACCCCAACTTTCCGGCCCAGTTCCGCCATATTGCAGCCCTTATGGGCAAGCGCGGTTACCATTGTATCTTTCTCACCACCAATGCCCGGCAGGATTGGACAATCCCCGGTGTGCAACGCCTGCTCTACAAACCAGTGCAGCAGCAGGGCAAGGCCGGGATGTTTTCCACCTTGGGGTTAGTCGAATCCCATGCTGAAGCAGTGCTGCGGGCCTGTGTGGAGCTGAAGAAAAAAGGGTTTGTGCCGGATGTGGTGTACGGCGCATCCGGCTGGGGCGGCACCTGGTTTGTGCGCGATGTGTTCCCCAAAGCGCGCTTGGCCGGGTATTTTGAATGGTATTATGATGCGGATTCCGCTGATGTGCGTTTCGGTAGCAGAGACGAGCCCGGCCTGCAGAACAGAATCAACCTGCGGCTGCGCAACACGGTTATCGTAAATGATCTTGTAAGCTGCGATCTGTGCATTACACCAAGCCAGTGGCAGAAGAGTCAGTTCCCGCAGGCTTTGCAGAACAAGCTGAGCGTGCTCCACGACGGTATCGACACCGGCTATTTCTGCCCTGGGAGCGGATCGCTCAGCATTCCCGGCCTGCCGTTACAGGGCGATGAAGAGATCGTCACCTATGCCACGCGCGGCATGGAGCCGTACCGGGGCTTTCCCCAGTTCATGCAGGCATTGGCCCTTGTACTGGCAGAGCGGCCCCAGGCTCATGCGGTGATTGCCGGGGAAGACCGCGTATGCTACGGCAGTCCGCGTCCGGACGGCAAAAGCTGGAAGGAGTATATGCTGAGCCGGGTGCATTTGCCTATGGACAGGGTGCATTTCACCGGTGGTTTGCCCTATGCGCAGTACCGGCAATTACTGCGAAGTTCCAGCGTGCATGTGTATCTGACTAGGCCCTTTGTACTTTCCTGGTCGTTGCTTGAGGCCATGGCCTGCGGCTGCCTGGTGGTGGCCTCGGATACCGGGCCGGTGCAGGAAGTGCTGCGCCATAGAGACAATGGCCTGCTCTGCGATTTCTTCTCGCCCAAAGCCATTGCCGAAAGCGTGCTGCAAGCGCTGAAGGAGCAGGAGCAGCTTAAAGCCCTGCGGCATGCAGCCAGAAACACCATTGTTTCCCGCTATGAGCTGACAACCCTGCTGCCGCAGTTGGAGAAGATGCTTGTTGGTGAGCTGTGATTGCAGGGTTTTCTTGTAGCGACCTGATTTGATTACCCGGCAGTTTGCCTAAAATACAAACGCTCCAGGAATGCGATCAGGATGGAGTACGTCTGCCGGTACTGGAGCACCATTCTGGTTTCCGGGTAGTGCTTCAGGGCTGAGCCGGTTGCATCCATGTAGATCGTATAGTTGCCCGGCGGGAGCTGGAACCAGTCCGGCACGTCCCGATTGCTGTTCAGATACGATATCCGCTGCAAGTTCAGGGGATAGCGGTTGCCGTCCGTGGTGATCACCACACCCTGCACCTGGTCGGCTGACATGTTTGCAGGCAGACAGGCCCGGAGCATCCGCATAGCGATAATTGCGGCTATGCGGAGCTGGCTGAGG